>CANQIM010000091.1 GCA_947624075.1 uncultured Bacilli bacterium
TTTTTAATTTAAGTTCACTTTTAGCTGATGGGATGCATACTTTCAGTGATTTTATTACAGATATCGTTTGTTTAATTGGTTCAAGAATATCTAAAAAGAAACCTACAAAATATCATCCTTTTGGCTTTGGTAAAGTTGAATACTTAACAAATTTATTTATTGGTATTTTATTGGTTGTTTTAAGTATTTTTATTTTCTTTGAGTGCTTTACTAGTAAAGCATTTATACCACCTTTAAGTGTTTTATATTTATTATTAATAACTTTTGTTTTAAAACTTATTGCTATTATGATAATGCACAAGATAGGTAAAAAAATTCATAGTAATACATTGATTGTTTCAGTTGAAGAATCAAAGACTGATTTATATTCAACAATTGGAGTAATGATTGTAACGATACTTCTTCAATTTTCTAAAAATATTGCGATTTTAAAATATTCCGATAAAATAGGTTCTTTTCTCATAGGACTTATAGTTTTGAAAACAGCCTTAAAAATTATTATTGATAATTCTCTTTCTCTTATTGGTGAAGTTGAAGAGGATGGAGAACACTACGATAAAGTGGCTAGTTTTTTAGAGGCCTATAAAAAAATAAAAGATTACGATATTGATTTAATTCAATATGGATCTTACTTTAAATTACAATTAACATTAGAACTTGATGATGAATTAAATTTAAGACAAGTAACGAGATTTGTTAATAAATTGAAAAAAGATATAAAAAGACATCGTTCATTAAATATAAAATATATAACTATATATGTAACTGATAAATTGGAAAATAAACTTTAATAAATAAAAAACTGTTTTCTTTTTAGTAACAGTTTTATTTTTTCTTTTTATTAAATTTTTCAAACATATTGAAATTAAATTTATTTAATACTATATCAAATTCACCAATATATTCTGTGATTGTGGAATTAAATCCTAACTTACTTTCATTAAGGCCACTATATTCATTTTCTTTTTCAAATTCTCCAACTACTCCATTTAAATTCAAGTATTTGTAACCTTTATTATTATAATCATCAATCATACGCCACTTAACTAAATAATTAGCATTTAAATAACTATATTCTTCATCAATGCCCTCGGCAAAGATATAAGCAGCATTGTCATAATTTATAACCATAATTCCAGCAATAATAATACCATTAGGATTATTTTTTAAAAGTTCAGTTGATGTTAATAAGCTATTTTTATATGAAGTCATTAGTTTATCTGATTCCATTTTCTTATTTAAGAAAGATTCTCTTTCTTTATCATCAAGAGTTATATCTTGAACCTTATTGGCTAATAAGTCATTATCTTCCATTTCTTTTTCATAAGTTCTACGACTGTTGATGACAAAAGTTTCAGTATTTATTTTAGCATAATATAAATCGACATTATCTCCAAAATCATTAATTATAGCTTTATAGTATGAAAGAGGTTTTTTTTCTTTTTTACCAATAAATTCATAAAGTTTAGTAACATTTTTACTTTCATCTTTTATTACTTCAACACCACTATTTGTAGCTCTTCTAATTTTGTTTCTTGTACGTTTATCAAATTTAGCAAAGATTTCTCTAATATCTCTATTTAATAAGACTAGAGCTTCCCAACGAGGTTTTTCTGTTTCAAAGAAAAGATTTTTGCCTTTATATTCATATCCTGCTGATTTTAAATTATCTATAATTGTATTTCCTTTATTATTAAAATTCATTATGGTACCAGTATTATCTCTAACAGTTAAAGGAATATACGGATCAATTCTTAGTAGCATAAAGCCTTGCTTACCTAATACTTGCATTAGTTTCTCAGTCATTTCTTTTAAGGAATCAGCATTTTCATAGTTGAAAAGTATTCCTCTTGGAGCATAGGCAATTTTTTTACCCATCCAAACAGTTTTGTAGAGAATTAAAGATGCTCCAATTAATTTGTTTTGTTCATTTATAATTCCTAGATAGTGAGCATTATAGCCAAATTTAATCATTAAATTTCCATAAGCTGAACTTTGATAATAGTTTCTATAGCGATGAGCACTTGCATAATTATCAAATTGATCGGAACTTAACGTAACAATTTTCAATATAGGTCGCCCACTTTCTTTTATATTTATTTAATTATAGCATAGGAATTTGATTACTTTCAATAAAAGATGTCAAAAGAATAGTTAAATTCGTAAATTTATAGTATAATTTTATTGGAGGATGGAATATGTTTGAAAACAAAAAGATTTTGATTCTAGGGTTAGCAAGAAGTGGTTATCAAGCAGCAATTACTTTAGTGAAAAGAGGTAATACTGTTGTTTTAAATGATAGTAAAAAAGAAGAAAATCTTGATTGTGAACAGATTAACAAGTTAAAAGAATTAGGTGTTCAATTAGTATTTGGAGCTCATCCAGATGATTTACTTAATGAGAGTTTTGATTATTTAGTAAAAAATCCTGGTGTACCAATTGATCATAAATATGTTTTAAAAGCTCATGAGCTGGGAATAGAAGTAATAAATGAAGTAGAAGTTGCCTATAGGTTACTTCCTGAAGGAGTTAAAATAATTGGCATAACAGGAACAAATGGAAAGACAACAACGACAACATTAACTTATGAAATTATGAAAGAAGCTTATGGTGAGAGAGTTTTTTTAGTAGGAAATATAGGCTTTCCACTATGCAGTATTTTAGATAAGGTAAAAGAAGATAGCATTTTAGTTATGGAAGTATCTTGTCAGCAATTAGAAAATTTAAAAGAATTTAGACCTGATGTTGCGATAATGACAAATTTAAGTCCTGCCCATATTGATTTTTTTAAGACTTATGAAAATTATAAAAAAGTAAAAGCTAAATTATTTTCCAATCAGACAAGTAAGGATATTGCGATACTTAATTTAGAAAATGAAGATGTTATTAATGAGTGTAGAGATATAAAGTCAACTGTTAAGTATTTTTCTAGTAGTAAAGAAATAAGTGGATGCTATGTTGATGATGAGGCAATTTATTATTATGGAGAAAAAGTCATTAATATAAGTGATATTTTAATAGTAGGAATGCATAATATAGAAAACTGTATGGCGGCAATAATGGCTGTTAAAGAGTTTGCTGTGTCTAATGAAATTATAAGAAAAATAATTAGTAATTTTAAAGGTGTTGAACATCGATTAGAATATGTTGGTGAAGTTTTTGGAGTAAAATACTATAATGATACAGAAGCTACAAATATAAAATGTACTCAAATTGCTCTTGGTTCTTTTAATAAGCCTATAATTTTAATACTAGGAGGAATGGAAAGAGGACAAGATTTTAATGAGTTAATTCCATATATAAAGAACGTAAAGGCAATTATTGCGATAGGAGAATGTCGCAAGAGGGTATTGGAGTTTGGTAGTGAAATTGGAATACCTACGTATAGTTATGAATTTTTGAAGGATGGATTTAAGAAATGTGTTGAAGTTGCGAAAAATGGTGATATAGTTTTATTAAGTCCTGCTTCAGCTTCGTGGGATCAATATAAAGAATGTGAAATTCGAGGCAAGGAATTTAAAGATTATGTAGAAGAATTGAAGAAAGAAGAAAATAAGGAGGAAGAATAATGAAAATAGCAAATGTAATAGGAAGAGAAGTATTGGATTCAAGAGGAAATCCTACTGTAGAAGTTGATGTAATTTTAGAAAATGGTATTAGAGGAAGAGCTATGGTACCAAGTGGAGCTTCAACTGGAGAAAGAGAAGCTCTAGAAATGCGTGATGGTGGAGAACGTTACAATGGGAAAGGTGTCTTAAAAGCTGTAGAAAATGTTAATACTGTTTTAAGAGATGCTGTTATTGGAATGGATGCTGAAAAGCAAAGGGAAATAGATTATAAAATGATTGAGTTAGATGGTACGGAAACGAAATCTAAATTAGGTGCTAATGCTATATTGGGTGTTAGTATGGCTGCTTTAAAAGCTAGTGCCATAAATGCAGGAAAAGAGCTTTTTGAATATGTTGGTGATGGTAGGACTTTACCGGTTCCAATGATGAATATAATTAATGGAGGAGCTCATGCTGATAATAATTTAGACTTTCAAGAATATATGATTGTTCCTCAAAGAGATACAATTCATGAAAGAGTAAGAGTTGGTGCTGAAGTTTTTCATAGTTTGAAGAAAGTTTTAAATGAAAAAGGTTATTTTACTGGAGTAGGTGATGAGGGTGGATTTGCTCCTAATTTAAGTTCTAATAAAGAAGGATTTGAACTTATAATGGAAGCTATTAAAAGAGCTTCTTATGAACCTGGAGTTGATGTCAAAATAGCAATTGATGTAGCGGCATCAGAATTTTATAAAGATGGTCTTTATCATGTTGATGGAAAAGAACTTACAACAGATCAGTTAATAGATTTTTATCAAGAGCTTGTTAATACATATCCGATTATTTCTATTGAAGATCCAGTTGATGAAAATGATTGGGAAGGATTTAGCAAAATAACTGAATTGTTAGGAGATAAAATACAGTTAGTTGGTGATGATTTATTTGTTACTAATAAAAAATGCTTACAAATGGGAATTGATAAAAAAGCTGGAAATGCTATACTTTTAAAAGTAAATCAAATTGGTACAATTACGGAAACACTTGAAACTATTGAACTTGCTAAAAGCCATGGTTATAAAACAATTATTTCTCATAGAAGTGGAGAAACAGAAGATACGACGATTGCTGATTTAGCAGTTGGACTAGATTTAGGACAAATAAAGACGGGATCTATGTCTAGAACTGATAGAATTTGTAAGTATAATCAATTAATGAGAATAGAAGAATATCTTGAAAAATAA
>CANQIM010000092.1 GCA_947624075.1 uncultured Bacilli bacterium
AGTTAGGTACTATTCCAAAATTTTAGGTTAGTACCGACTTATACAGTTGGTACTATTTTTATTAGTATGATTAAAATCACAATAATAAGGAGTATTATGATTGTACAAAGATATTTCTCTTGTTTTCTCATAACTTCACCTCCTTCCACTTTTAAAAGTAAAGGAGAATAGTACCTAAGCTAACTAAGTATTCCTAATAAAAGTATACCAAACATTTGTTTCTAATACAATGAATTTTATAAAAATTATGATAATTTAGAAAACACACTTGCATATTGACAACCAATACGTGTGTATTATAATACTACAAAAAGAATAATATGAGTTTTAATAGAATTATGGCTAATATGATGGCTGGTAATAATGCAAAAATAATTTCTGGAGAAATTATTGGAAATATTGATCCATATATTGAATGGATAAACTGGTTGTCATATGTACCAGAATTTCAAAAAGCAAGAATACAGAAATTAAATTCTAAAACAGTAGCAGAGTTAACTTTGGATGAATTAGATGAGATAAGCGCGTAAAAAATCAAATTAGAATGTTAGGTCGATGTAGTAAACTAGATGTGGGAAAATGTAAAATTATATAAAAAAGAGAAAACACTCAAAATTTTAAAATTGTTATTAATTTAGCACAAAATATGTGACTTTAAATGTATAAATCTTTAATAGTTTCAAGAGGCTACTTTATCATTATTTAATAGTTTATTAATTGCTATATAATATTCTTTACTAATTGAAAAGTATATTTTTCTTTTTACTAATTTTCTTAATTTAGATATTTTAAAAGATAAAAAAAGTAACTATGTTTTTTGCATAATTACTTTTCTTTTGTAAATAATGTAGTTTTATTGTTCTCATCAATGGTTAATAAAGAGACTTCTTCTATTGTTTTTTTGTTGCTTTTTAAAAATTTATTGAGCCAGGTTTTTGTTTTCTTGGCCTTTTTTAATTCATCATTATTTAAAATACCATCAACAATTATTTCATAGTTTAAAGTTTGTTTGGGACTATTCTTTTGAATATTTTCATTTAAATCATTACTTGTAAGTGGTTGAGATGACTCTTTCAAAAGAATTGATACATCACCAGAAGGTTCTAGAATAGCACAATCTAGTTCATTAATATCAAAGCAACCTTTTAGTCGGCAAAATTCTAATAGTTTAGCAATACTAAATTTAGCACTTTCTAGGTTTTGATAGTTAAAATTATCATTTTCAAATAAAACTAAAGGTTCTCCATCCATTATTTCTTCTACGGTGTGACTGTTATATGATAATAAAGATATGAAATAACCTAGTAAACCAAAAACAACAAGAGCAATTACGCCATCTGTTAAAGGATCTTCCAAAGATAAAATAGCATCAGCTGCTATAGAACCTAGAGTAATACTTATAACATAATCATAAAGTGTTAAATTTTTAATTTGCTTTTTACCAAGAATTTTAACAATAATAAATAAAAATAAAAACATAACTATTGAACGATATGCGATTTCCATATTTCTTCACCTAGTAATAGTATGACTTATTGTGTGATTTTTATACTAAAAAACTTATTTTAT
The DNA here is from genome assembly GCA_947624075.1 of uncultured Bacilli bacterium. Taxonomy (GTDB): domain Bacteria; phylum Bacillota_I; class Bacilli_A; order RF39; family UBA660; genus CANRGD01. The sequence goes on from CANQIM010000092.1 coordinate 1,570, forward strand.
TGATGTAATATGATAAGAAGAATTCTTGTTTAGAAAAAAGTTTTTTGTTCATAATAATAGTGAGGAGGAATGAATATGAAAAAGAATATGGAAGAAGTACCTACTGATATTATTACTTCAAAAGATTTAGATTATTTGAGTGATATGTTTCAGTGGAATTATGGAGCATTAAAAAGTACCTATAATGCTATGCAAATAGTTCAAGATGAGGAGTTATGTAATTTATTTGAGGAGGCAACTACTGTCTTTGATGATAATATTAATCAAGTATTAGATATTTTAACTAATGGAGGCGGAGAATAATGAGTACAAATAAGATAAGTAATCCAAAAACAGAAGTGCCTACAGGAGTGGAATTAAATGATAAAGATTATGCTACTTGCTTGCTTACTAGTTTAAAAGATATGGAAAAAAATTATGTCATTGCGATGAGTGAAGCAAGTAATGAAAGTTTATATGAGAAATATGAGGAGGCTTTTTTAGAAATATCAGCTTTACAAAGAAAAACATATGAAATTATGTTTAAAAAAGGTTGGTATTGTTTAGAGAAGGCACAACAGCAAAAAATTACAGAAAAATTAAATACGCTTTCAAAAGAATATGCTGATTTAGATTTAAGTAATTAATTTAGGTAGCTTTTTAAGCTATCTTTTTTTGTATATAATTTGAAAAAATGGTTATCATAAATGTAGGAGGGATAAATGTATGGAAACACTTCAAAAAATATTATTAGTTATAACAATAATTGGTGCAGTCAACTGGGGACTTATTGGTCTTTTGGATTTTGACTTAGTAGCAATGTTATTTGGAGAAGGTAGTCTATTTTCTAGAGTTGTTTATACTTTAGTAGGTATTTGTGGACTAGTTAATATTGGAATTTTGTTTAATCATATTGAAACTGAATAAAATAAATAGTTTTTATAAGGCTAGATGGGTTGTCACTCATTTAGTCTTTTCTTTTGCTTAAATATTGATAAATTTTTTATTATTTGTTATCATATATATTGTAAAGATTAAGGAGGATTAGAAATGTCTATAACATTAACAGATTTATTATCCTTAGTTAGAAATATAGCTGATATTTCTCTAGTGTGGTTAATATTTTATTTCATTTTGAAGAATATTAAGAATAACGTTAAGCTTTCTTTAATTTTTAAAGGTGTAGCTTTTATCATAATATTAAAATTTGTAAGTGATTTTTGTGGATTTATAACTATAGGAGTTTTACTAGAATACGTCATTCAATGGGGGCCTATTGCTCTTATTGTTATATTTCAACCGGAAATTAGAAACATTTTAGAGCAACTTGGTCGAAGTCAATTACTTGGTCGTCATAAGGTGTTAACTGTAGATGAGCGTGAACGTATGGTTTATGAAATGGTTAATGCCATTGATTACTTAAGAAAAGAGCGCATTGGGGCATTAATAGTAATTGAACGTGACATTAGTTTAGGAAATTATATTGACAAAGCAAAGAAATTATATGCTGATTTATCAAGTGATTTGCTAATTGCCATATTCTATGAAGGAAATCCATTGCATGATGGTGGTGTTATAATTCAAGGAGATAGAATTACTTGTGCAGGAGCTGTTTTCCCTACAAGTAGTAGTCCGAAATTAAATCGTCGTTTAGGTACTAGACATAGAGCTGCTTTAGGTTTAGCTGAAGAGACAGATGCTATATGTATAGTTGTATCAGAAGAAACAGGAAGAGTTTCAATAGCAGTCAAAGGAGAAATGCTTTATAATTTAACACTTGACGATGTAAGAATGATGCTAATAGATGAGTTAAAACCTAAACAAGATGATGATTTTGAATTAGAAACAGAAGAGGAAGAGATATATGAAGAAGATAAGTAAGGGTATTAAAAATGTTTTTCATCATATTGGTTCATTCTTTGATAAATGGTTAATAACACCAATAACAAAACTGTTTTTGAGACTTTCTGACGTATTTAAGGCTGGTTCTAAAGCGTTAGATAGGCTTGCTTCTAAAAAATCAACATTAATTATAGTTAGTTTGATTTTAGCATTTGGAACATTTATTATAGTAGATCAAGAGTCAAATGTTATGATAGATCAATATGCAGAAATTTTATATGATAGACCAGTAACAGCCGTTTATAACGAAGAGTTGTATGTAGTAGAAGGGTTACCAAAAGATGTCGATATTACTTTGATTGGTCAAAGAAGACATATTTTCTTAGCTAAACAATCTCCTTCTAAAGGTGTATCTGTTGATTTAACTGGATTAAAGCCAGGAAATCATAAAGTTACTTTGAAGTATACACAAAGACTTAAGTCACTTGATTATAAGCTAGATCCTTCACAAGTAACGGTTACCATTTATGAAAAAGTTAGTGAAACAAAGAGTTTAACATATGATGTACTACATCAAGATAATCTAGATAAAAAGTTATATATTCAAGATGTAGAATTAGATAGAACTGATGTTATTATAAAAGGTGCTGAATATAAGTTAAAGAAAGTAGCATCTGTAAGGGCTTTAGTTGATGTTAATAATATACCTAATCCTAAAGCTGGAGAAATCACATTAAAGGATGTACCATTAGTTGCTTATGATAATGATGGTAAGATTGTGGATGTTGAGATTGTTCCAAAAACAGTGGAAGCAAAACTTACAATTACATCTCCAAGTAAGGAAATTCCAATTAGAATAGTTCCTACTGGTAATTTAGCATTTGGCAAAGCAATTAAATCACTTACACCAAGTATTTCGACAATTACAGTTTATGGTGAAGATAAGGCAATAGAAGATATTGAACAATTAGATGTAGAAATTGATGTTAATGGACTTGATAAAGATAAAGACTTTAATGTTACTTTGAAAAGACCAAAAGGTATTACAGAATTAAGTTCAAAAACGATATCAATAAAAGTAGCAATCGATAATTCTATTACTAAAGAGTTTGCTAATGTTTCTGTTCGTTCAGAAAATTTAGCTAGTGGTTTAAGTGTTCAAGCGGCAACAGAAAATGATTCGAAAGTAACAGTTGTGGTTAGTGGTAGTGAAGATGTTATTAATAGCCTTGATGCTAGTGATATTATAGCTTACATTGATTTGGAAGGCTATGGTGTTGGAGAACATAATGCAGCAGTTAAAGTTCGAGGTAATGATTTAAGACTTACTTATGAATCAAAGAAAAAAGAAGTAAGAATAGTAATTTCAGGATAATTAC
>CANQIM010000093.1 GCA_947624075.1 uncultured Bacilli bacterium
ACCGATAAGATACCAACCTACTATTAATAAAATCCAAGTTAGAGAGATTAACAAGAAATAAGGACTTATTAATTTTAAAGATTTCCTAATGGTATATGGTCTTTCCTTATGAAGATTATAAATATTTAAATAACCTATGAAAATAACAAAGGATGCTAGTAAAGGAGTAAAACCTTTAGTCATAGAGTCTCCTGCTCTCATAACAATTTGAGCAAATTGAGGAGAAATATTTGATTGCATAAACATAGGAACAACTACTGGAGCAAAGATGTACCACTTATTAGCAGGACTTGTTAAGAATAAATTAGCAAAAGCTATAAGGATTAATGTTACTAATATTAAAGGTATACCTGTTATTTTTAGATAACTTAATAGATTAGCAAGCCATGCCGTTATGACAACACCAATGTTACTTTTTCTAAAGATAGCAATAAATTGTGAGACTACAAATATTAAAATGAAAATACTACCTAATTTAGAAAAATTCTTACTTGATTTTTCAATCAATTCTTTATCATTTTTGATAGTTTTGCTTCCTATTCCATAGGCAATTCCTGTGGCGATAAAGAAGATAGATACTAAGTAACTAAAACCATCTTGGAAATAAGAATTAGGTCCAAATAGTTGATTGACATATGAATCTTCTGTCATATCAAGAAGCATTCCTGAATATGGTAAATTTGGTATTAATGAGTAAACGAATATAAAGAGAACTATAATAGAAACTACTAAAGCAAATCTTAAACCACGCTTTTCATTTTTATCTTTTTCAATTTGTTGTTGCTCTATCAAATCAACGTTTACAACACTATATTGTTCAGTATGAGCAAACTCATCTTCTTTTTTATATTTACCTATTTTTTGCGCAACTATTTTTTCAATTATAATAGTACCAACGATAGATAAGATAATTGAAGCAACTATTATAAAGATAAGATTTGAGCTTAAGGCAATGTGGACATTTTCATCTATTAATAAAGCTGAGGCTTTAGTATATTCCATCAAAGATACTTCCATGGAACCAACAAACATAGAAACACCATAGCTGAAAGCTACTCCACAAAAAGCCGTTGTAATACCTAGAATTGGGTTACGACCATTAATAAAATAAATTAAAGCGGCTAAAGGAATTAAGATAGCATAACCTACTTCGTTTATTAAAGAAGAAGTTGTTGCTATAAAAAGAACTAAAAATGTTAAAGTAGTTTTTGGTATCTTACTTAAATGTCTTCTCGTTATTGTTTCAATAAAGCCAGAACCTTCAGCTACTGTAATTCCCAGTAAAGAAATTAAAAGCATTCCTAATGGGCCAAAACTTAAAAAGTTTTTAGTAGCATTACTAATTATAAATTTTAAACCATCGAAACTAAAAAGATTTTCAACAGCAATAAGGGTTGGTTCTAAATCTTTTGCATTTGCATTTACGGTGTTGTAAGTTGCTTGCATTTCAAATGCAGATAATATTCCACTTAAAATCATGACAATTAATATTAAAAATAAAAATACAGTTATGGGATGAAAATAAAACTTTTTCAGTTTCAGTTTAAGTTTACGTCTATCTTTCATATAATACCCCTTTCTAATCCATAATTTTTTTTAATTTCTTATTAAATTCTATTCGAGGCAGAAGAATTGTTCTACCACAATGTAAACATTTTATTTTTATATCGGCACCTACTCTAACAATTTCCCATTCATTTGTTCCACACGGATGTTGCTTTTTCATTATAACTTTTGTACCGATTTGATAATTATTTTTTTCCATTATGCACCTCTATCTGTGGGTATGGTATTTTTATATTAGCTTCATCAAAAGCAAGTTTTATTTCTCTTCGTAATTTTCTTTCAACAACAAACTGTTGCATAGGTTCAACTTCAACAGCAATCTTGTAAATAACACTACTATCAGCAAGTTGTTCTATACCTAAAATTTGGTATTCACCTTTAACTTCAGCAATGGAACCTTCAAGTTTTTTGAAAAGATTATTCAAAACAGATTCTACTTCTTTTGGAGAATGATCATAAGAAACACCTACTTCAATTACAGCTAAAGAATTATTTAAGCTATAGTTAATTATTTTGTCCATATTTCGATTAGAAACTATTTTGACAGCTCCTTTGAAATTCTTTATTTTAGTCGTCTTTAAGCCTACTGATATAACCTCTCCCATAAAGCCATCAATTTCGATAGTGTCGCCTACTTCATATTGATTTTCAGTTATGATAAAAATACCAGCAATAATATCTTTAGCTAAATCTTGAAAAGCAAGACCAATGATAGCTGTTCCTATACCTAAGCCTGCTAAAATAGATTTAACATTTACACCATATAAAGCTAAAATAGCTAGAACTACTAAGATAGTAATTAAATATTTAGAAATATTTAAAGTTATCATTTGAATGGTTTTTATCTTTTGAGATTGTTCCTTGTTTAAGTGACTTTGACGAAAAATAGTTGTCTTGTTTACTATACGTCTTATAATTGTATGAATTATGAAGCCTATAGCAATGTAGATTAAAGCAACTATTATATTTTTAATATTTATAGATATACCTAAAATCTTTAACATAGAAAACTCCTAATTTTTGTTATTTAAAGACATTATTTCTAGTAAGCGATTTAAATCACTATTATTGACAAAAGTTATTTCTATTTTTTTATTTTTTATTTTTACTTTAGTTCCTAACTTTTCACAAAGTTCATCTTCTAAATATTTATATTCATTTGAAGATTGATGCTTGGTTATTTGATGAGTTCTCGTAAATTGTTCTTTTGATGTTGTTAATTCCTCAAGATTTCTAACACTTAATCCTTCATTAATAACTTTTAAAGCTAGTTCCTTTTGTTGCTTTTCATCATCTAATTTACTTAAGACACGAGCATGTCCCATAGAAATTAATTTTTCATTTACTTGGTCTTGTATTTCTTTTGGAAGAGTAAGAATACCTAGCATATTTGTTATATGACTACGACTTTTACCAAGTCTTTTTGATAATTCTTCTTGCGTTAAAGCTAATGTTTCTTGCAGTTTTTTATATGCTTGGGCTTCCTCAATGGCGGTTAAATTTTCACGTTGAAGATTTTCAAGAAGAGCTATTTCCATCATTTCTGTGTCATTAAAATCCTTCACAATAGCAGGAATTTCTTCTAATCCAGCAAGAAGAGATGCTTTTACACGTCTTTCTCCAGCAATTATTTCATAACCTTTAATGCTTTTCTTAACGATAATTGGCTGAAAAACACCATGCTCTTTTATGGAAGAAGCTAATTCTTCAAGAGCAACTTTATCAAAAGTCTTTCTTGGTTGATAAGGATTAGCACGTAAATCCTTTAATTTTACTTTTATTATTTCTTCTTTAGTTGTTTCATTAATAATTTTTTCTTCTACACGATTGTAATCTAAAATTTCATTATTAAAAAGTTCTTCTAAGCCACGTCCTAAAGCTCGTCTTTTAGGAATATTATTATTTGTCTCCATTACGAGAAATCACTTCCTTTGCTAGATTAATGTAAGCTTCCGAACCCCTACTCTTTGGATCATAGGCAACTATTGGTTCGCCATGAGATGGAGCTTCTGTAAGTCTTACAAGTCGTGGAATTATTGTATTATAAACTTTTTCTTTGAAAAATTTACGAATATCATCAACAACTTCAAAACCTAAATTGGTACGTGAGTCAAGCATTGTTAAAAGAACACCTTCTATATCAAGCGTTGGATTTAAATTTTTTTGAGCAAGCATAATCGTTTTCAATAATTGAGTTATACCTTCCAAAGCAAAGAATTCGCATTGAACAGGAATAATTACAGAATTGGAAGCTGTTAAAGCATTGGTTGTAATTAAGCCTAAAGATGGTGGACAATCAATTATGATGTAATCAAAACTATCTTTTATATCTATTAAATGATTTTTTAATTGCTCACCCTTGTTGAAATTATCTTCTTGACGACTTTTTTCGACAAGTTCAATATCTAATCCAGCTAAATTTATAGTAGCTGGTAAAACGTATAAATTTTTGTACTTAGTTTTAATCATAGCTTCAGAGATATTACACTCCCCTATTAAAACATCATAGATACTTCTTTCGATTTCACCTTTATTAATACCTACACCTGTAGTTGTATTTCCTTGTGGGTCAAGGTCGATTAGTAACACTTTTTTACCTAAGACAGCAAGGGATGCAGATAGATTGATGCTTGTTGTAGTTTTACCTACACCACCTTTTTGATTTACTAATGCTATTACTTTTCCCATAAAATCACCTGTTTTCTATTAATGTACTCAAAAAATAACATATACTACTTTGAATTAATATAAATGTATATGTCATATGTCATGCTTAAAATTATATCATTTATTAGTAAATTTTTAAACACTATTTCATTTAAAATTCTAAACAATTTAGTGCCATAAGCATTTTTTTAATTAGATATAATTAGAATTTTTAAAAACTTTTTTACCCTTTTTTAGAATATAAAAATGAAATAAATTAAGCAATATTTTTAACAATTAACTTTTCTAGATATATTGTATCAAAAATTCAGGGGATTTTAAATGCTTTTAAAGAAAAAATGTCGGAAAAAGAAAAAGCAGATTACTTTTTATATTTAGTCTGCTTTTGATTTGTTAGTATAGTTTCTTTAATAATAATATAAGAAATGCTTATTTATAAGTATGTTAGCACATTAAGTATATTTAGATTTAGTCGTTAGTTTCTTTTTGATTATTTGTGAGTTTT
>CANQIM010000094.1 GCA_947624075.1 uncultured Bacilli bacterium
AAAGTAGATTCTAAAGAGGGGAAAAGATTATTAGATGTTATCGAAAAAGAATCTATTGCAAAAACTAAACAAGGAAAGTAGCCTTGTTTTTCTTTTTATGCTATAATTCCTATAAGGTAGTGATGTTATGGAAGAAAATATTGTTGAAGCTCAGAATAATGAGTATTATTTGCCATTCAATATAAGTAATGAAAGTGGTCGAACAATAATAGAAAAGAAGATGAATTTTTTCTCCCTAATGCCATTTTCTTTAAAAAAGGAAGATGTTTATAAGAATGAAAAGAGATATTTTATACCAGTAAAAGTAATGGATTTTAATGTTTCCGGTGAAGTATTATTAGACGCTAATAACGTATTAAGAGAATGGAAAGAGAAAAGTGAAAAATGTAAGGAAGTAAATAGTTATGAAGTAAAGTATAATTGTTTTATTCCATATGAAGATGTTTTAGTCTTACAGAATAATTATTTAACAGAAGAAATTTTTTCTAGTTTAGAGCCTTTTGATGTTAGTTTGCTACAAGAAAATTGTGAAGAAGATATAGAAAAACTAGATAGTAATTATATAGATGCTCTTAGTGGTATAAAAAAGAAAATATTTAAAGATAGTATTAAGTTAATAAAAAATAGTGATAACTACTCAGAAGAAAAAGTAAAGATGCATAATTTAGAAATACAACAGATAGACAAGAAGAAAATATATTTACCTATTTTGCAATATGAATTTAAATTTAATAATAAAGAGTACATTATTTATATTAATGGACAAACGGGAAAAATAGTGGGAGAATTTCCAAAAAGTAGAGCTAAATTAATTTTCTTTAGTGCTATTACTTTTATAATTATTTTAATAGTAGCATTTTTAATTGCTTACTTTCTATAGGAGTGTTTATGAGAAAAATATTTTTAAGTATAATGCTTTTTTTAGGATCTGTAAATGTTGTTTTTGCTAGTACAAAGACTTATGAGAGAACAACTGATAATTTAAGAGTTCCTAGTAATGTTGTGGTTAATGAAGAAAATATTAATTATATTTTAAATACAAAGGCAGTTGATGCTAGTGAAAAAATATATGACTTTGCTAATATACTGACAGAAAAAGAAGAAAAGAAACTTTATAAAGAGATAGATAGCTTTGTGGAAGATACAGCACTTGATTTGGTAATATTGACAGAAAAAGATAATTTAAATTTAGATAGTGCTAATTACGCTTTCAATTTTTATGATTATAATAATTTTAATAGAAATGGGTTAATTTTTTTCATTCATGAAGTAGATAATAAATTTAATATTTATATGTGGACTTCAGGTGATGTTTATGGAATTTATACTCAGAAAAGAATTAAAGATATTTTAGAATATATTCATGTTTCATTTGATAATAAAGATACTTATAAAGGGATGAGTGACTTTGTAAAGATTGTTCATGGATTTTATATAGCTGATAAAAAAGGAGAATTAGCTAAGATTGATTCTACGGGGAATGTTATTAAAACAGTTCCTTGGTTTGATATAATTGTTTTAGCAGTTGCTCTTACTTTTGTTATTATATTTAGTGTATTCTTTTTAAAGAAAAAAGAAAAAGGGGTAGAGAAAAATATTAGAAATTATTTAAATACAGAAAAAGTTAAGTTGGAAAAAATAGAAGAAAAATTTTTAGGTGGTAGAGTTTTAAGAGAAAATAAAAAGTGATAATTAGGATTTAGATAATACCTTATTATCACTTTTATTTATAAAATTAACTTTTATTAAATCTCTTATCTTATCATTTACAACACTTTTCTCAAGAACCTTTTTTAATTTAGCATTTTCTTCTAAGGTTTTAAAATAAGTAAGGAAAATTTCAAAAGCTTCTTCTTTAGAAGTTAATTCTAAATAAGTTTTAACTTGAACTAAATTAATTATGGCATCAGCATAGTTTTCTGTTGTTTTACTAGAACTTTCATAATCAAAAGCATTTGCAGAATAATCTTGTAAACCCTCAAAAAGAATTTCTCTAAATTTTAGAGCAACTAGATTTTTATCATGATTAAAAGTAAGTAATCTTTCTCTAGCTGTAGGTTTAGCAGACTTTAAATCATTAAAAGCTAAATTGTCAAAATATTTGCAACGAAAAAGGACTGTGTATTTTGCTTGATTAAGATAAGGCAATAAGTAGTTGTAATTAGCATTTTTCATTATTTGTAATAAATTGTAATAAGATAATAAATCTATATCATAGATAATATGTCTTTCAATAGTAGCAGTATTTATTTCTAAATTGTCAGTAGTAGAGTAACGATCTTCACAGAAAGGGTAGTAAGAAATTTTACTTTCTATATAGTTATATATGCGAAAATATACTTCATCGTAAATATAATCAGCTATATCTAAACTTTCAAATGCTAGTTTCAAAGCATGTTCAAATTCTTGACTTGTAAGTAAATTATCGCCTATTTCTTTGTAAATATTATTTTCTATATCTAGAGCTACTTTTAAGTACTCGAGATTTTTTTTATGTAAATCTTTATTATCATAAGATTCAGCTAAAGCATCATATATTTTATAAATTTCAATGTTTACAGATATAAGTCTTTTGGCTAAATCTATCGGTTTTTTACTTTTTGTCATAGATAATCCCCCTTGATTCATTATAGCATAATTTTTTCTTTTTTTTAGAATTTATTTATGATATACTTATTGGTATAAGGTAGGAATCGTTTATGAAAGTAAAAAATAGTAAGGCTTTTACAATGGTGGAATTGCTTGGCGCCATAACAATTTTAGGAATATTGATGAGTGTGGCTGTTTTTAGTATTTCTAAAGTTATTGATAATGCAAAACGGGAATATTATGAAAATCAAAATGATAACATTGCTTTAGCGGCTCAATCTTTTGTGCAAAATAATACAAATATGTTGCCTAAAAATATTGGGCAGAAAGTTAAATTGAAACTGAGTGAACTAGTTAAAAATAAATATTTAAAGGACAAGGTAAAAGATTACGGTAAGAATGATTGTGATATGGATAAGTCCTATGTTGAAATTGTTAAAATTACAAAGCAAGATTATGCTTATAATGTTGTTTTGAAATGTCCTACTTATGATAGTTTAAAAGATCCTGCTGTTGAAGAAAAAACACCTACCATTTCTATAACATTTGATAAAGAACCTTCAGCAAAAGCTACTATTAAGATGGAAGGTAATGATCGAATTATAAGTTATAATTATGTAGTTTATTTTAGAAAATCAACATCTGAAAGTTATAGAGAAGTTAAGAATACTGGTAGTGTTTCTGTTAATTCAAAAAGTTCTTTGAGTCTTGATGTTAAACTTGATGATTATATACCAGGACAGGTAAAGATTCAAGTTTCAGTAACTAATTCGTTTGGAAAGACAAAGAATGCCAATGCGTCAAAGAGTTATATGGATAGCAAACCACCTAAGTGTATTTATGGAAAATTTAAGTATGTCAAAGGTGCAAAAGATCATTTAGCTTGGGTTAATACTTCAAGAAAGGTTACAATAGGTTGTACTGATAGTGAAACTGGTTGTGAGAAAGATTTATATACACAAACTTTTTCTAAGGATGAAGAATTTGATGTAATTACTATAAAAGATAAATCTGGTAATACAACGGATTGTAAAGTACAAGTTTATGTTGATAAGACACCGCCAACTTGTACAAGTAGTGGTGGAAGTACTGAGTGGGCTAAAAAATTAACTTTAGTAGGTAATTGTAAAGATAATTTAAGTGGCTGTGTAGATAAAAGTGTTAGTGGTAGAACGTATGAAGATGGAAATGTTAAGTGGAAAATTAAAACTAACATGAAACAGGATAAAGTATCTCCTGGAACAGTTTATGATAATGCAGGAAATTCAACGGTATGTCCTGCGAACCAAACGGTTATGGTTGATTCTGTGAAGCCAACAATTAAAGTAGTTAATCCTCCTAATGAGAATAAGTGGACAAATCAAAATATAGTATTAACTTTAAATTCAAGTGATGATTTTAGTGGAATTGCTTATCACCAATATAGATATAAAGAAAGAGAAAATAAGAATTGGACAACTTATAGTGATTCAGCAAAACCTGTTTTTAATACTACGCCTTTTTCTAAAGAAAGAAATGAACATGCTTTCTTGAGAGTTTGTGATAATGCTGGTAATTGTGCTGAGACAACAGCTATGATAAAGATAGATAAATCACAGCCTACTTGTGGTACGGTAACTGGGGGATCGACTTCATGGAGTAATGGTGTTAGGAATATATCACTAAAATGTAATGATGTAGCAGGTTATAAATATGCAACACCTAGTAAATGTGTAGAGAATCCTTATAATAGAAAATACTCTGGTTCATCACAAACAGAAAAGATAACAATTGCTGATAATGCTGGTAATTCGAATGTGTGTACTGTAAATGTATATCTTGATAATACGCCACCAGCTTGTCCTTCTATTACAGCTTCAGTTTCTCCGAGAGTATGGCAAAAAAATAATGTAACTTTTAATTTTGGATTTGCTAGTGATGTAGCAAAATATAAGTGGTATACAAGAACAGGTACTGGTAGCTGGGTTGATTGGGGAGAAAATGCACCTAG
>CANQIM010000095.1 GCA_947624075.1 uncultured Bacilli bacterium
TTTGTCGAATTGCTAGAAATATTTATTCATATAAGCTATCATCTTTATCGAGAGGTGGTTTAAATGCTAAATATTTCTACTAGCGTTATCAAAGGTATAATGTTTATTAATTTAGAAGGAGACTTAGACAATACTACATATTCTGATTTAGAAAATAGTATTAATTATCTCCTTTACAAGCAAAGTATGCATTACTTTGTTATTGATTTTAATAATGTGAATTATCTTGATACCAAAGTATTTAACTTAATTCAAAATAAATTAGTTGAAATCTTTCTTTCTTGTGGCAAGGTCATCTTATGTGGTATAAAAAATCTTTCTTTAAAAAAGTATTGTTTACGTGACAATATTATTTATAAAGACTGCTTTGATGCCTTGAATTATTTTTACCTATAGGAAGGTCATATGGATCAATTATTAGATTATGAAGGTTTAATATATAGTATTATTAATAAGTATACAAGAAAGTTTGATAAAGATGATTTATTTCAAGTAGGTATGTTAGGTTTAATAGAAGCATATAAAAATTACAAAGATTCTTTTAATACTAAATTCTCAACTTATGCTTATTATTACATCCTAGGTGAAGTAAACAAATATATTAGAGATAGTAGTAGTCTAAAAGTAAGTAAAGATTTATTAAAATTAAGTAATAGTATAATTAAAGCAAGAGAATTAATGCAACAAAAACTAGGTAGGAATCCTACTAATTTAGAAATTTCTTTATTTCTTGAAATTGATGAAGAAAAAATAACAGAAGCTTTAAATGCAACAGAAGTAGTAAGTAGCCTAGATTATCAAGTTGAAGAAGAAGAGTTGTATAACTACATAAAAGTAGAAGATAATTCAATGGATGCAGAAATTCTCGATTTAAAAAATGCTCTAAAAGAGTTATCTAGTGAAGAAAGAAATCTTATATTAGCTAGATACTATGAGGAATTAACTCAAATGGAAACTAGTAAAGAGCTTGGCATTAGCCAAGTCCAAGTTTCTCGTAAAGAAGCTAAAGTTTTACAAAAATTAAAGACTAAATTAGAAAATATCTAGAATTCTAGGTATTTTTTTTTGAAACTAACTCATATTAGTAATGGTGAATAAAATGAAAAATATAAAATATGAGCGTATAGCAAATAATCATAAATCTGAGGAAAGTAGAGTAAAAAATGCTGTAATTGCTTTTTTATCAGGAGGCGTTTTAGGCTTTTTTGCTGAATGGTTACTTAATTTTTATTGTAATATTTTTGACCTTTCTCGAACTGATGCTTCAACTTTAATGATTGTAACTTTTATTTTTCTAGCTAGTCTTGCAACAGCTCTTGGCTTTTTTGATAAGTTAGTTAATCGTTTTAAGTGTGGCTTATTAATACCTATTACTGGTTTTGCTCATTCTATGACAAGTAGTGCCATGGATTATAAAAAGGAAGGACTAATCTATGGAATAGGTATGAATATTTTTAAATTAGCTGGCTGTGTCATTTTATATGGTGTTGTCTCAGCTTGGTTCTTTGGTATGATTAGATATTTTATAGGAGGTGCCTCATGACATTTAAATATGATAATGTTTATCTTAAAGATACGGCAACAATAGCGGGACCATATGAAAAAGAAGGTCCATTAAAGAAATATTTTGATAAGACTTATAATGATTTATATTTTGGTGAGGCTTCTTTTGAACTTGCAGAAATAAAATTAGTTAAAGATGCTTTAGTAATGCTTATGAAAAAAACATCTTTAACAAAAAATGATATTGATTTAGTAGTAGGTGGGGATCTTCTTAATCAAATAACTGCTACTACTTATGGGTCTTGTAATGTTGGTAAGTCTTTTATAGGTATTTATGGAGCTTGTAGTAGTAGTGTTCTAGGTATGATAGTAGCTTCTGACTTTATTGACTCTAAAAGAGTAGAGAATGCTGTTACTCTTGTATCTTCTCATAATATGAGTAGTGAAAAACAATTCCGTAATCCAACTGAATATGGTGCTCCAAAACCTGATAGTGCTACTTTTACAGCTACTGGCGCAACAGCTTGTCTATTAACTAATAAGAAAACCGATGTCAAAATAGAGTGTGCAACTCTTGGTAAAATAATTGATTATGACCAAAATGATCCTAATGATATGGGTAGAGTAATGGCTCCAGCAGCTATAGATACTCTTAAAACTCATTTCCAAGAAACTGGCCGTTCCCCTAAAGATTATGACCTAATATTAACAGGAGATTTAGGTCGTTATGGTAAGGAAATTGTTAAGGACTATATGTTTACTACTTACAAAGTGGATTTAAAAGAAAATTATAATGACTGTGGAGTAATGCTTTATGATATAGCTTTACAAAAAGAAGTAAAAGCAGGTGGTTCTGGTCCTGCTTGTAGTGCTCTAGTAAGTTTTTCTTATATTTATAGCTTATTAAAAGAAAAAAAATTAAAAAAAGTTTTATTAATCGCAACTGGTGCCTTATTTTCTCCAACTTTAGTTTATCAAAAAGAAAATATTTATTCTATAGCTCATGCTATTAGTTTGGAGGTGGCTTAATGTTATATTTTAATTCTTTCCTATTTTGTGGCTTTATCTGTTTAATTGCTCAATTAATTTTAGATAATAGTAAATTAACTCCAGGTCACATAACAAGTCTATTTGTAGTTATTGGTGCTTTTCTTGATACATTTAGTATTTATGATTTTATTATTAAAAAAGTCGGAGGTGGTGCCCTAGTTCCCATAACAAGTTTTGGTCATTCTTTAATTCATGGAGCTTTAGCTAAAACTAATTCTATGGGCTTTATTGGTATATTTATGGGTATGTTTGATTTAACTGCAACCGGTATAACTGCTGCCATCATTTTCTCTTTTGTCTTTGCTTTAATCTTTAAACCTAGAAATTAGTTATTAACAGATAACTTTATAATTAAATCCATATCATCGTCTTTAGCGATGATATTTTTATGTATTTGTCCACATTTTTCACATCTATAAATAATTTTATAAGTATCTTTAAATTTCTCAATACCTATAGGCTTCAAAAGTCCTAAACATGTATTTTTTCTATCACCTGGTAAAATATCTACGTGCTTTGAATAAAGACAATAAGGACAATGATCTCTAGCTGTATAATTCAATTTAGTAACATTTTTTCCACACTTTTCGCATATAAATTCTTCATCTTTCATTGTAAAATTCTTCATAAATACCTCTTTTCAACAAGTAGTATATAGTAGTTTTTTAATTTTTTCAAATGTGATATAATCAATATAGTTGGATGTGTAAATATGAATATAGAATTTAAAATAAATGAGTTTTCTGGTCCTCTTGATTTATTGCTTCATCTGATAAAAGAAGCAAAAATGGACATTATGAACATTGAAATAGAAGAAATAACCAAGCAATATATGGACTATTTAGCTTTACAAGAAAAAATGAATTTAGAAATAGCTAGTGAATATCTAGTTATGGCATCTGAATTACTAGAAATAAAGTCAAAGCTACTTCTTCCTAATGAAAAGATAGAAGAAAGTGAAGAAGAAGTTGATCCAAGAGAAGAACTTGTAAATCGTCTCCTTGAATATAAAGCTTATAAGGAAATAACTAAAGTTTTACAAGAAAAAGAAAACTTACGTAGTGAAATTTATACTAAAGCTCCTGAAAATGTAAAACAATATATTGATGAAAATAAGGAAATTAATTGTGATGTTTCTTTAGATGATTTAATTGAAGCTTTTAAGAAATATTTACAAAGGAAAAAAGAAAGTGAACCATTAAAAACTAAAGTTACTGTTAATGAAATCAGTGTATCATCTCGTCGTTATGATATAAAGAAGGTTTTATCTAGTAAAAAACGTGTTTCTTTTTTTGAATTATTTCCTATTATAAATCGTGAATATGTTGTCGCAACTTTTTTAGCTATTTTAGAAATGGCTAAAGATAGGGAACTTGTCATAAAACAAGAAGGAACGTTTGAAGAAATAATTTGTGAGGTGGCAGATGAAAAATAAAGCAATTTTAGAAGGATTACTATTTGTTGTTGGAGAAGATGGTTTAAGTATTGAGCAAATTATGGATGTCTTAGCTATTGATATTGAAACAGCTAAAGAACTAATCAAGGAATTAAAAGTTGATTATGAAGATGAAAATAGGGGTTTAAGAATAGATTTTTTAGGTAATAGATTTAAACTTACTACTAAATATGAACATCGTGAATATTATCAAAAATTACTTCTTAATCCTGAAACTAATACTTTGAGTCAAGCTGCTTTAGAAACACTTGCCATAATTGCCTACAATGAGCCAATTACTAGAGTCCAAATTGATACAATAAGAGGAGTAGGTTCGAAAGAGGTAATTAGAAAATTGATTGCTAAAGGCTTTATCAAAGAGTCTGGAAGAAGTGATTTACCAGGTAGACCAATTCTTTATGAAACAACTTCAGAGTTTTTAGATTATTTTGGTCTTGCTACTATAGAAGATTTACCAGATATGAGAGAATTTTTAGAGGAAAATACCAAAGAAGAGGACGATGAGTCTGATTTATATGATTCTAAATATGTTGAGATAAATAATTAAAAGGTAT
>CANQIM010000096.1 GCA_947624075.1 uncultured Bacilli bacterium
TAAGAAATGCAAGAAAATATTATACTCATTTAATAACAAGTACTCTAGTAAAAGAAAATGACATAATTGCATGTGAAGGTTTAAAAGTAAAAAAAATGATAAAAAAAGGAAAACATCATTTATCAAAATATATCGCAAATAGTTCTTTAAGTGAAATAATAAGACAGCTGGAATATAAGTGTTTATGGGAAAATAAGAAATTAATAAAAATAGATACATATTATCCAAGTAGTCAAATATGTAGTATATGTGGTAATAGAAAAAAGGAACTAAAGAACTTAAATATAAGAAGTTATGAATGCGATAAATGTGGGAATGTAATAGATAGAGATATTAATGCAAGTATAAATATATTAATGGAAGGAATAAGAAAATATATAGGACAAATATGTTAAAATAAAATAAATCAAGTACGATAGCGACTATGCGGAAATTGGTCTCTGGAGGATAAAATATCCTATGAAGGAGAAATACCAAATCGTGAGATTTGGGCATGATTTATTTATAAATCATTTTTGTTACTCTAACTAATTGTATATAAATATTAAAAAACAATTTCACTAAGATTTTCTAATATTATTGTTTAATGATTTATAAAATGTTATAATTCAAATATGATTAATAATAAAGGGAGTTGTGTCTAGTGAAAGTTTTTTTTGCTGAAGATATAGATAATGTTATTTCCGATGTTGATACTTCATTAACTGGTTTAAGTTCTACTGAAGTAGCTAAACGATTACAAAAATATGGAACAAATGAATTGCCTAGAAAAAAGCCTGATGGTATTATTAAAATCTTTTTACGTGAGTTAATTGATCCGATAGTTCTTCTTTTAATTGTGGCGATTTTTGCTAGTTTATTTATTGGCGAAGTAACAGATGCCATTGCGATAACAGCTATCGTCTTAATTGACTTAATTATGGGGACCTTTCAAGAAAATAAAGCCAATAACACAGCTTTAGCTCTTTCTAATTTAGTTAAAGAAAAAGTAACCGTCCTACGAGATAATAAAGAAATGGAAATTCTTTCAACTGAACTAGTTGTTGGCGATATCGTTTTATTGTCATCAGGTGCTAAAATAGGAGCTGATTTACGTCTAATTGAAGCTCATAATTTTACAGTTGATGAATCTATACTAACTGGTGAGAGCTTACCAGTCGAGAAGCAAACAAAAAAACTAGCATCATCTTCACTAGCTATCACAGAACAAACTAATATGGTTTTTGCAGGCACTAGTGTTGTTACTGGTCGAGCTACGGGTGTTGTTGTAGGTACGGCAATTAATACGGAAATTGGTAAAATTGCTGATACACTTAATAAAACAAAAGAAGAAAAGTCTCCTTTAACGATTCGTGTAGAAAAATTTTCTAAACAAATAAGCCTAATCATTTTAGTTATAGCTTGTCTAATAACATTACTTCTTTTTTCTAAAGGATTACCATATAATGAAATATTTCTTTCCGTTATTGCTTTATCTGTTTCTGCTATGCCAGAAGGATTACCTCTTGCTTTAACAATGGCCTTAACTATTGCTTCTAATAAAATGGCTAAACAAAAAGTTATTGCTAAAAAATTACATTCTGTAGAAAGTCTTGGTAGTACAACTGTTATTGCTTCTGATAAAACAGGAACTCTTACAGCTAATGAGCAAACAGCTAAAAAAATACTTCTACCTAATGATAATGAGTATGATATTACTGGAGTAGGTTACAATATAAAAGGAGAAGTTGTTGGCAAAGAATTAAATCTTGCTAAAGAAATAGCTTTCTTAGGAGTTATTAATAACGAAGCAAAATTCACATCTGATGAGCAATTTGGTGACTCCATTGATATGGCCTTTTTAGTATTAGGTGAAAAGTTAAAAATAAAAAGAGATTCAGCTAATATTCTTGAAGTAATTCCTTATGAATCAGCTAATAAGTATTCAGCTGTTTTCTATGAAAAAGATGGGGAGACATATTGCACTATTAAAGGTTCCTTGGAAAAAGTATTAGAGTTTTGTAATAAAGTAAATTTAACAGATGCTAAGCTTCCTAAACATAAATTAACTAAGCAAAACGAATATTTAGCTAATCTTGGTTACCGAGTTATTGCTCTAGCTAATGGAAAAATTTCTAAAAAAGAAAAATATACTGAAAAAGATATTACTAATTTAACTTTTATGGGTATGGTTAGCTTTATTGATCCAATTCGAAAAGAAGTAATTTCTTCTATTAAACAATGTCGTAGTGCTGGTATTAAAGTTTTAATGATTACTGGAGATCATCCTTTAACAGCTTTTGCTATTTCTAAAGAATTAAAATTAACTGATAATTATCAAGAAATAACAACAGGAGCTGAAGTAGAAAAATATTATTCGATGGGAGAAGTAGCCTTTGATAAATTTATCAAAGCCAAAAAAGTCTTTTCTCGTGTTGCACCACTTCAAAAATTACAAATAGTTGAGTCTTTAAAAAGACAAGGTGAATTTGTTGCCGTAACAGGAGATGGTGTTAACGATGCTCCTGCTTTAAAAACAGCTAATATTGGTATTGCTATGGGAAGTGGTACTGATATAGCTAGAGAAACTTCTAAGATGATTGTCATGGATGATAATTTTAAATCGATAGTAAGTGGTGTTAAAGAAGGGCGAATTGCTTATAGTAACATTAGAAAAATTGCTTACTTCTTAATTTCATGTGGCTTAGCTGAAGTATTATTCTTCTGTTTATCAATTCTATTTAACTTGCCAATGCCTTTAGTTGCTATTCAATTACTTTGGTTAAATATTGTTACAGATGGTCTTCAAGACTTTGCTTTATCTTTTGAAAAAGGTGAGAAAAACATTATGAAAGAGCCACCTCGTGATCCTAAAGAAAGTCTTTTTGATAAAACTTTATTTTCAGAAATAGCTTTTTCAGGAATTACTATTGGTTTAATTGTATTTGTTTGTTGGTTTTATTTAATTAAAAAATTAGATGTTGATATTACTATAGCAAGAGGTTACATAATGGCCTTAATGGTCTTTATTCAAAATATTCATGTTTTCAATTGCCGTAGTGAGAAAAAATCAGCTTTTTCAGTTCCACTAAAGGAAAACTTAATGATTGTTTTTGCTGTTTTTAGCTCCATCGCTTTACAATTTTTAGTAATGGAAATACCATTCCTATCAACATTCTTAAAAACATCATCTATTCCATTCTTACATTTAACATTCTTATTTACTATTTCTCTAGTAATTTTAATTGTAATGGAAATATATAAAACAATAAAATATAAAAATGATTAAAGTTATGCTATAATAGGTAGTGAAGGAGGCGTTAGCTTTGCTTACTGAAAAAAATACACCTAAAGAAATTAATGAAAAAAGAATAATTGATTCTATACGTTGTCTTGCTATCGACATGATTGATAATGCTCATAGTGGACATCCTGGTATAGCTTTAGGGGCAGCTCCTATTATTTATGCTTTATATGCTAAACATTTGCGAATTGATCCTAAAAATCCTAATCTTTTTAATCGCGATCGTTTCGTTTTATCAGCAGGTCATGCATCAGCTTTATTGTATGCAACTCTTTTTATGGCTGGTTATGACTTAACTCTTGATGATTTAAAAGCTTTTAGACAAATTGATTCTATTACTCCAGGACATCCTGAATATAATGTAACACCAGGAGTAGATGCAACAACTGGACCATTAGGACAAGGCTTTGGTATGGCTGTTGGTATGGCTATGGCTGAAGCTAACTTGCGAAGTCGCTATAATAAAGGAAAAAAGAGTTTAATCGATTTTAATACCTACGTATTATGTAGTGATGGCGATTTAATGGAAGGAATTAGTTATGAAGCAGCTAGTTTAGCTGGAACTTTAAAATTAAATAAATTAATTGCTTTATATGACTCTAATTCTGTTTGTTTAGATGGTAAAACTACTGATACTTTTAATGAAAATATTGCGATGCGTTTTGTATCACTTGGTTGGAATGTTATTACAGTAGAGGATGGTAATAGTTTTGAACTTATAAGTAAAGCCATTGAAGAAGCTAAAGCTAGTACTGATAAGCCAACTCTAATTGAAGTAAGAACTACTATTGGTAAAGATTCACTACTAGAAGGAACAAATAAAGTTCATGGTGCACCTCTTACTAAAGAAGATATAACCAATCTAAAAGAGAAGCTAAATATACGTGATATTCCATTTATGGTTTCTCAAAGCGCTTGTGATGATTTCCAATTTCTAATTAATGAAAGATGTCATAACTTAACAGCTGAATTTGAAAGAAATCTTCGTGACCTATCAGAGCAAGAGCAACAAGAATTAGCATATTTCCTAAATTCTGATAAAAAAATAGATATTAAAGAACTTATCTATAATCCACCTGAAGAAAGAGAAGAAGCTCCTCGAGAAACATCACATAAAATTTTAAATTCTCAAGTATTAGATATTCCATATATTATTGGTGGTAGTGCAGATTTAGCTAGTTCTAATCGTACTTATATTGAAGAAGGAGGCAATTTCTCTTCTCAAGA
>CANQIM010000097.1 GCA_947624075.1 uncultured Bacilli bacterium
TATTCTATCAGTATTTTTAAAGTTTATTTTAGCTATTTCTTTTAATTTTTCTTCACCGTATTTTTCAACTATTTCTTCACCAATTTTATCTACTTCAGCACCGGCACCTTTAGGTAATGGGATGTGAATAGTATCACTTAGTTTATTAAATTCCTTTAAAAATAAATATCTACTTATAATAGATGCTGATGCAACTGCTAGATTTTTATCTTCAGCTTTAGTCATAAAAGTTATATTTCTTTGAATATTATCTATTCCATTTAAATATTCATAATATCTTGCTTCTCTTGCAAATTCATCAATTATGATGTAATCATATACTGGTTTTTCTTCAGTTACTAATTGATACAATACTTTATTATGCATTATCGATTTAATTTTATTCATATTAACATCTTTTGTGTATTTTTCATTGTATTCTTTATTAGTTAAAATGATGCTACGATACTTAATTTTTTTAGCAAGTTCAGGCGCAATTTTTAATATTTTACTATCATCAATTTTCTTAGAATCGCCAACTCCTAATTTTTCTAGAAAGGGGATATCTTCTTTTGTTACGTAGCAAGCCGTTACAACTATAGGTCCAAAATAGTCTCCTGTACCAACTTCATCTGATCCAACACTATTACAGTTATAATATTTAGCATCTATCTTTTTTTGGGCGTCTTTTTTTTCTTTAGTATTTTCTAGGGCCACACCCCACATAGCTGCATCTACGTCAGCACTAACTCCTTGAAACATAACTTTACCTGATTCATACATTGTAATTACTGTATCTTCATCTTGGGCTTGAAAAACAACATATGGAATAACTTTATCACGTTTTTTATCTTTATAATATTCAAGCATTTTTTGTTTTATTTCTTCATTTACTCTAATAACGACGTTCATATAATCCTCCTTGCTTAAAATATCTTTGCTTTTTCAAGAATATTATAGCATATTTCCTATAAATAAGTTATAATTAAATAAAATGAGGTGATGTTAAACGACAATTTTAGACATAGGAATAGTATTAATATTAATTATGTGCTTTATAATAGGTTTTAAAAGAGGAGCTATAAAAGAAGCTGTATCATTAGTAGGTATAGTAATAGTTTTTATCTTATCTTTTAATTTGATGAAGCCATTTGGTAATTTTTTATGTATGTATTTACCATTTATTAAGTTTGGTGGTAGCTTAGAAGGTTTACAATCAGTTAATATAATTATTTATCAGTTTATTGCCTTTATCATTATTTTTTCGTTATTTATTGGTTTATATGCTTTCTTATTAAAAATTTCTGGTATAGTTGAAAAGTTAGTTGATTTAACAATTATTTTGTTATTGCCAAGTAAAATTATAGGTGGTGTAATTTCTCTTGTAACTGGATATTTAATTATATTTATATTACTGCTATTGCCATTCAAGAAAGATACTTTTTTTACTGACAGTAAGGTAGCTCCTTTTATACTAGATAAGACACCTATTATTTCAGAAAAAACAGAGTCTATTAAAAATTGTATTAATGAAATATATGCTTTAGATGGTAAATTAGAAACGAAAGAAGCTGATGCTTATACAGTTAATTTATTGATTAAATATTATGTTGTAGATAAAGAAACGATAAAAGAATTAATTGCTAGAGAAAAGTTAACAAATATAAATATAAAAAATATAGGAGAGTAGGGAGATTTATGATAGAGTTGAAGAATCGTGAGGATTTAGCTGATTTAATAAAGGAAGGATTAGTTTTAGTTGATTTTAATGCTACTTGGTGTGGTCCTTGTAGACAATTAAAGCCTGTATTGGAAGAAGTAGCTAAAGAAAATAAGGATATTAAAATTATTTCTGTAGATGTTGATGATAATCAAGATTTAAGTAGGGAGTATGGTGTTATGACTATACCTAATTTAAAGCTTATGAAAGATGGTAAAATTATTAAGGAACATATTGGTTATATGAATAAAGAGGAATTAGAAGAATTTTTAAAATGATAAAGATAGGTAACTTTATTTAGTTATCTATTTTTTAATTTTAGGCAAACTATAATGATTGAAGGAAGATTATTTTATTTGCTGTGTCGTTCATTTATTTCTAATAACTTATCATAAATTTCTTTTAATTGTTTTTCATATCCTAAATTTTTAGGATTATAATATTTTTTATTTTTGATTTTGTCTGGTAAATATTGTTGAACTACATAGGCGCCATTAAAATCATGTGGGTATTTATAATCAGGTGAGTTTGTTTTTAAGTGATTAGGAATATTTCCTGTATTTCCATTTTCTATATCGTTTAGAGCCATATCTAGTGCTATATGGGCAGTATTACTTTTTGGAGATAAAGCCATTTCAATTACAATTGTACCTAGGGGAATTCTAGCTTCAGGAAATCCAACACGTAAAGCAGCATTAATTGCAGCATCTAGTTTTGGACCAATAGTTGGATTAGCTAGTCCTATATCTTCATAGGCAATAACGCTTAATCGTCTAGCAATTGATTCTATGTCGCCTTCAATAATTAACCTAGCCAAATAATGTAGGGAAGCATTTACATCGCTACCACGAATTGACTTTTGCAGTCCACTTAAAACATCATAGTGACCATCACCATTTTTATCAGAGAAAAAAACAGGCTTATTATTTATAGATTTTATAGTTTCTGCAGTAATAGTTTTATCATCAGTGATATAATAGGCAATTTCTAAAAGATTATAAGCATATCTTAGGTCATTTCCAGACATATTTGCTATGAGATTGATACTTTTATTATCTATTTTAATTCCCGTTAAATCAGGGTGTTTTATGGCTTTTTTAAGTCCTTTAACGATATCAGCTGTATCTAATTCATGTAATTCAAGTAATTGACATCTACTTCTAATAGCAGGATTGATAGAGTGATATGGATTAGCCGTAGTCATTCCAATTAAAGTAATTAAACCATTTTCTAAAGAGGGTAGTAATATATCTTGTTTATCTTTATTGAGTCTGTGTATTTCATCCATTATTAAAATAAGACCATCATACATTTTAGCTTCTTCTATAACAACATCTAAATCTTTTTTTGTATTAACAGTAGCATTTAACATTCTGTATTTAACATTTAATTCTTTTACTAAAGCGTTAGCAATAGATGTTTTACCAATACCTGGTTTTCCATATAAAATCATGGAAAATATTTTTTTATTCTTTACCAAATTAGTAAGAATTTTTCCTTTGCCAATTAAATGATTTTGTCCCAAAACTTCATTTAAATTATTAGGTGCTAATTTTAATGCTAATGGTTTGTTCATATGTGCGCTCCTTTTTATTTAATAATGTCTACCTCTAATATCGATAGTAGCATACTTATGTTCGTTTGTCAAATGCTTAGTAAAAAGAAAAAGAGATTAATTCTCTTTATTAATATAAAAGTTAGGCTTTAGGCTTTTTATAAGCTTTTTAGCAACTTCACTTGGTATTTCATCATTTACTTTGGCAGCAGCTGATATTATGCTACCTCCACCATTAAATGCTTCCATTATTTCTCCTACGTTAATGTTACCTTTAGATCTAGCACTAATTGATACGGTATTATTACCTATATTGCCAACGGCAAAGGAAGCATCTACTCGATATTTCAAACAGGCATCAGCTGCTTTGGCTAAATCTTCAGAACAATATTTCTTACCATCTTCCCCAATCAAATAGGCAATTGTATAGCCAAACATTGTTAATCTTTTAGATACTAAATCTTGAATTTTTTGGTTATTATTATAATCTTCTATAAACAAATCATTAACTTTATCTATATCAGCATTATTTTCAACTAAACGACCAGCCCACTTATGTGTTTCATTAAGGGCACCTTTTTTAGTTAAACGATTACTATCTAACCATATACCAGCATAAAGATATGTTGCTATCTCACTACTAAATTTAGTTCGTGATAAGAATAGCATTTTAGTTATAATTTCACAAGCACTTGAGTAATCAGCAGAAATAAATTTATCTGTTGCTTCTATAGTACTTTTCCCAAAAGGATGATGATCAATTATAATCATTTTTCTCTTAGCAATTTTTTCATTAACAATGTCTTCTTCAATAGGAATTAAAGATTTTTGTGAAGTATCAGTAAGTATTAATAAATTATCTTTATTTGCAAATTTTTCTTTATATTCTGCATATTTTATTATATTAAAACTTTTAGTAATAATTTCTCTAAGTATAGTTTGTACTCCTACATCAAGTTCACTATAGTTATCATCAATTAAAATATTAACTTCTTTTTTCTGTCTTAATGCTAAAATATAAAGAGCTATAGCTGAACCAATTGCATCAAAATCAATTCTAGTATGTGGAACTATTGTTATACTAGAAGATCCTTGTATTTTTTCATCCAATGTTTGTTTTAATCTTTTTATTCTATCATCAGCCAATGTATTACTCATAATGCACCTTCTTGAATAAATATTATAAGTATTTTTTGTTAGATGTCAATCAAAGATTAAGTG
>CANQIM010000098.1 GCA_947624075.1 uncultured Bacilli bacterium
GAACTTATAGTATACATGCCGTTTTTAGTCGGTGTGATAATCCATCTTTCTCTACTACTTCCAGCCAATCTTGGTCCACCAATAATTGAGTCTCCTGCATCTGTTCCAATACCATTTATTTGCATTGAATTATAATTTTGAGCTTCTAGTAGAACATAAACATTGCTAGGTTCTTTGGTAACTTGCCATTTTTGATAATTACTACCATCGATAGCGCCACCTACTACTGTCATATCTTGACCTAAAACAGTATTACCTGTTTTTAAAACAACAGCAGTATTAGAAACAGGAACGATGTAATAAACTCCATCTGTCAAGCTAGCAGATGAATTTAAACTATATGCGGAATAGTGTAGACCATTAGCCGTCTCAATTATAGGATCATTATCAGTTCCATCATATTCACTTAAAGTAATACAATTTGAATCATCCGTTGAATGACATGCTTTTAAACTATGTTTAGCAATATTACCTACTTTATGCCAAACAGCAATTTCATCTAAATTATAATTGGCATTAAAGGTAACTGTTAAACATTTAGTTGAAGCAGTTGTAGTTACATTAGCACTTGTATCTAAATTTCCATCGATAGCAAGATTTTTATTAGCTGTATCAGGACTTACCGTAACAGAACTTGTGCTTGTAGGAACAATATTTACAGCACCCATTGTATCATTTTTGTTAGTAATTGCTTGAATTTCAGCCCACGTTCCTGACGCATTATCAACACAATCAACTATCTTTCTAATGTTATCTAATCCTGTTTTCTTAGCTAAAACTTGGTCTTGACTAATAAGATTGACTCTTTCAATTTTAGCCTTGCCATCGCCTTCATTAACTCCAGGTATCATAATTCCATTAACAAAACTAAATCCTTTTTGAGGTTTTCTATAACTATAAGGATTTCCTTCTTCATCATATTTGACAAAAGCATATTTTAGAGAAACCGCTGTTTTATTTTGATTAAAATTCATACTGAAGTTAGTATTATCTTCGATTAGATTCCAGGAACTGCCACCAGCATATCCTGAAATATAGGAACTACCTCCTTCTGATGTAGCTCCATTGCATTGTCCTCCACCACTACCATCACTGACCTTATACTCATAGTAATCAAAGGATTCACATATTTGAGTAGCACTACCAACAGTACCATCACCTTTGTAGCCTCTTAAATCGCCACCTTTACCTCCATCAGCAGTATTGGAAGCACCACCGCCACCTCCTGCGACCATAATACGTGATTTCATAGAATCAGCTTCGGTATAACTTCCACTTTGAACTCTAACATCTGTTGCGCCTCCACCACCAGCTACCGTAGATGATGATTTACCACCATTATTACTACCACCACTTGATGCCGTTCCTTTAGTACCAACGTAAAAATAAAGGTGGGTATTTTCTTCTAGATAAATTAGCCCAGAAGTATAAGCTCCTCTACCTCCCAAGTGACCATTTTTAGCAGCACCAGATGCTCCCCATAATTCAATTTTATACCAACCAGCTTGACCATAAGGAACATAATATTCCTGTGTTCCACTATCTTCATCTGTCGTTCTAATAGTAGCTTCTGTTAAACTATATCTATTTAAATCATCTTCTATTTGCTTAACAAAATTAGTGGTATTTATTCTATTTGATGACATCATACTCATTAATAAAATAACAATCAAAAAACCCATTATTGATAAACCATACAATAATGTTGAAACAGCAAACCCTTTATTATTCTTTAATTTCATATTATTACCACCAATTCTACTTAAATTGTATCATATTTGTTTTAGAATAACTACCCATTTATCACCATATTTTTTTTCTTTTATACTTTTATAATTAGTTGAATAAATAATTTTATCTAAACTACTACTTTCACAAACAACTATTCCATCTTTAGCTAAAGAGTTATATTCTTCTATCAGTTCAAGAGCTTTCTCAATATAGTCTGTCTTATACGGAGGATCTAGAAAAATAATATCAAACTTTTTGTCTAATTCTTTTAAAGCTTTCTTATAGTCATCCATAATTATTTGACAATTTTTTATTCCTAAATTAGTAACATTGCTCTGTACTACTTTAATAGCTTTATAGTTATTATCAACTAAATAAGCAAAGCTTGCTCCATTACTTAAAGCTTCTATTCCCAAATTACCACTACCAGTAAATAAATCTAATACAACACTATCTACTACTTTACCTTGAATAGTTGCAAATAAACTTTCTTTTACTCTATCCATTGTTGGTCTAGTACCTTCAATATCATAACCATCTAATTTTCGGCCTTTATATATTCCACTTATTATTTTCATCTTTGACAACTTTCCTTTTTGGTAATTTCTTTTAAACGCTCATTTATTTTTAAGATTAAAATATTTAAGTCTGTTTCTTTTTCTTTATATTCTTGAAATAATTTATTATTTTCTATTTCTTTTAATAGACTCTTATCAGTTTGATATTTATTAATTAAATCTTTTAATTCTTGATCTTCTTTGAGTTTTTCATTTAATCTTCTTATCTCTTTTACTTCGCTTTGTTCATTCAAAACCTTAATTAAATCATCTATTTTTTCATATAACTTTTCCATAAACTAATTTTAACACAAAATTACTCTTTTAGTACATCCATAAATGAAGAAATTAAATTCATATTATTAGATAGTTTTTCTAATCTATCACTTAATCGTAATTTGTATTTTTCTTTAGCCAATTCTTCTATTCTTTTCAAGGCTTTAGAGTCTCTATTTAATACTTTATACCAAGATGAATTTTCTCTTAAAAAATTATATATAGGTGGATTACTTTTAATATAATTTATCGTATATAAATCCATATTAATCCTCAAAATGTCTATATAGTGGCCGAGGTTGATAAGTATTTGTATTATTAACTACTTTATTACCACCTAAGGAAGCTAGTCCTAAATCTTGTAATAAGCCTATTGTCTTTTGTAAATTAGTTACACCTTTTTGAACGGAATCCATATCCATATTTTTAAAGGTATTAAAAAATTCTTTAAAGGTAGTTGGTGTTTTTTCTTCACTTGTTACATTACTAGTAAAATAATCACTCCAAATACTACTATCTTCTCCATAGATATCATATAATTCATATAATTTTTGCCAAGTAGTATTTCCTTGCATTACGTTAACAGCAAGTTCTTTATGTTTTCTAGCAAAATCTTTAAATAATTCTTTAGACATATAAATATCACCTATTATAATGTATTGTTTTTAAGAGAAAATTATGCTATAATATGTAGAAATTTTGGGGGTAATTGTGTGAAAAATTTTACTATTGAAACATTAAATGATTATAATAACTTTTGTTATCTTCCCTTAAACGCTAAGGAAAAAGTAGTTAAAAAACTCCAAAAAATCTTAAAAATAGATGAGACTAAAAGATTTTCTTGTGATAAAAAGAACATCAAATATCTAGCTAGAGTAATGCGCCTTTTAGATAAGGAAGCTTTAGAAAATAAATTAAATCCTAAAAAGGCTGAGACTTTTTGCTTAATAAATAGATTAAGATTCATAAATAAACTTTATATAGATATAGATGCCTTTAATACTTTTTTCTTTAGTTATTTTCCTTCCAAAAAAACTTATACTTATGATGATTTAAATATTTTATTACAAGCTACTTATATTTATTTAATGGATTATTTTAATATGCCTTTCGAAAGCATTGAAATTTGTAAAAAACAGTATAATTATATAATTTGCTATTTAAATCAAAAAATGCATTTAGAACTACCGGAAACAATATTAGAAAATGCCTCTAGTAAAATTATTAGTAAGGATTTATTTACTAGGATGGCTGTTAAGCAAAGCTTTGCCTTAGCTCATGAATTTGCTCATTCGGCAATTTATCGTTATATTGAAAGAAATAATTGCCAAGAAGATTTTTTATTTAAAGAAGTTGTTGTTTGTAATTTAAATAAAGAGTTTTATAATGAAAATCATAATAATTTTTCAAGTGAAATTTTAGCTAATGATTTTGCTTTAGACTTTGTTAGTTATTTATTACAAGGTTTAATTGAGCCTGATAAGTTACAGTATGAAATAGAGCTTATTAAGGAAAGAATTGAGAAGAATAAGACATGTATCACTTTTGATACTATTGATAATGCCTATACAAATATTTTAAATAAGAATGGTAAAGAAAAAACTTTGAAATATATTAGAAGTGCCTTTGAAAAAGAAAATTAAAGCCTCGTCTTAAAGACGAGGTTTATTAATGTAGAAAATCATCTATAGTCATAAGTTTATCATCTATTTCTTTTAAAGAAATTTTATCTTTTTTGGGAATTGCTTTCTCTTCCTTTTTTGCTTCTTCTGTTGGTAGTTTTACTTGTTCTTGATGTTTACTAATTAGACTTGCTACAACAAAAGCTGTATCTAATTTATGTTTAGCTATTTGATTACCAGTTGAGTATCTATCAGCAATTGCTAACTC
>CANQIM010000099.1 GCA_947624075.1 uncultured Bacilli bacterium
CAGTTGGATAAAGTCTAAATTTATAAGCCTTATTAATTAACATTTATATTCCCCCTAACAATTACAATATAATACAAGTGTTTGTACTTGTCAATCGAACAAATTATTCTTTATAAAGAGAAAATTCCTTATAAATAAAAAATGACAGTAGCTATTTAAAAAAGTCCTCTAAGCTACTGCTATCTTCATCATCATCTTCACTTTTACTGCCACTTCCTAAAGTAAAGTTCTCATCACTTTTAGAATCATCTGGTGAGATATTGAAAAACCTACCACCACTATCATCTTTTTCTTCTTTTTCTTCTTCAATACTGCTTGTATTTCCATGTATATCTACACCCAAACTAGCCAACAAATCATCACTTGTACTTTGTTTTAAAGTTGCATCAGGATTTGTACTCTTTTTAAGATTATCAAGTAATTCTTCATTATCTACATCATACATATCGTTATTAACTACTCTATTCATCTCAATAGCATTATTTATTCCTCCTGATAATCTCTTTTTCATATCTTTCATATTTTGAAAATATAGCATATCATACTTTTTTGTCACCAACTTAACAATAACAATTATAAAGCAAATACCACCAATTAAAGATATCAAAGAAGCAAGTAATGAAACAATTGGTACAAAACCTCCAACTATCCATGTAACCAAATAAGAAATTATGTAAATTTTACTAATAAATGGACCAAAAACTAATTTCACAGCTAAATACATATTAGCTATTGGAATATAAGCTAAAATAGTAGTTTTATCAAACATTCTCTTATGAAGAGCATTTAATATACTTGCTTGAACTATATAAATAATCAATACAATTGCGATAAAAATAATAGCACCAGTATTTACCTTAGATAAATCTAAATTCTGTAACTTTTCTAAAAAATCTAACTTCAAAAGCCTTTCAACCTTAGACGAAACTTGACCATCAACAATTTCATCAATTGTTAATCCTACATATTTATTTTCCATTCCATCTCTTGAACAATCATTATTATCATCCAAAACAGCAATATAAGCTACATCTTCAAGTTTTTTACCTTTAGCAATATTTTTCTTTTCACTAACTTTAACATAAAACGCTATCTCTTGATCTGCTAATAACATTTTATAGGAATAATCACTCTCTGTATCACGCGTAGAACAATAATTTACAACACCAATATTTTTTTGTTCACTATCAAACAATCCTACACGAATACTTACTGGAACTTTCTTACTTGCAGAATTATGCACCTTACCTATAGATATAGTAGTATTTCCATTTACATCTAAATTAGGATTATAAACTAAGTTTTCATAATTAAAGTATTCTGTTACTGCATTGAAACTAGAACTTACTGGATATAAAACATTTACATTTGTATCTTCTTCTAAAGCTTCTACAGGTATCACACTAAAACAAAGTAAAGCCAATAATACGACAAAAAACTTTTTCATCTATAAGACCTCCTTATATTTATTCTCTAAATATTTCTTTATACTAACTTCATTATTATCAAGTTTACCATAAATTATCATCTTTTCCAAGTCATCATAAACATCTTTTAAATAACTTCCTGGTTCTTTTCCTAAAACTTCCATAATATCATCACTTGAAATAGCAATCTCTTCTCTACTTTTTATAGCTAACGTATTATATTCTTTAGTAATATCTTTTATATCAATACCTTTTATTTCCCCTGCAACACTATTTACATATAATCCATATTTATACAAGGTAGCTAAATCTAAATTATTTAATTTTATTACTCTATTAACATTTTTTATAAGTTCTTTTTCATTACTACTAAAAGGATATTTATCACAAACATCTAAAACACTCCAAATACCAATTAAACTACTGGTATTCTTAATTTTATTAAGTCTATCTATTTCTAAATCTTTATCAAGTCCTAAATCGAGTAATAAATTAATTCCTCTTTTTGCATTTTTACTACTAAAAATTTTATCTAATTCTTCTTTTCGTCTAGTATATGAAAGATTCACAAGTAAATGTTTACAATCTCTAATAGCTTCTACTATTTCTTGCTCTAAGTCAAACTCTAAAATAGTTGCAAATCTAATTGCGCGAAGTATTCTTAATACGTCTTCGGAAAATTTTTCCCAAGGATTTCCAACACAACGTATAATCTTCTTTTCTAAATCATCCTTTCCATTTAAGTAATCTATTACTTCACCAAATTCATTCATACATAGCGTATTGATAGTAAAATCCCTTCTTAATAAATCTTCTTCTAAATTATCTACATAAATAATTTTACTTGGTTTTCTATTATCTACATATTCTACTTCTTTTCTAAAAGTCGTTATTTCTACTTTTATTCCATTAACATAAACAATTACAGAACCATAGTCTTCGTTAGGAACTGTACATTCTGGAAAGATTTCCTTTAACTCTTTAGGAGTAGCATTAGTCGCAACGTCAATATCGTTAGACTTAATTCCTAATACATAATCTCTTACAAAGCCTCCTACAATATAAGATTTAAACCCATGAGAATTAATATTTTTAAGAAGCTCTAAGGTAGCTTCAAGCATATTTTCACCGCCTAACATATCTTACTCCTATAATTAATTATATCATAAAGTTCACTATAGAAAATAAACAAATGCTTTCTAAATATAAAACTTTACAAAAAAAAACCTTAAAAAAGGTTTTTATTCAAATACTAATTTACAGCGTCTTTTAAAGCTGCACCAGCTTTGAAAGTAACAGCATTTCTAGCAGCAATCTTAACTGTTTCACCAGTTCTTGGATTACGACCTTCACGTGCAGATCTCTTAGAAACAGCGAATGTTCCAAATCCAACTAGTGGAATCTTATCTCCTTTTGCTAGAGCTTTCTTGATTTCATCTAATGTAGCATCGATTGCTCTTCCAGCATCTGCCTTAGTTAAACCAGCTGTTTTAGCAACTGCTTCTACTAATTCTACTTTCTTCATATTAAATATACCTCCCTATAATATAATTAACAATTAAGCATAAGTTATGCTTACAAACTAAATGTACCATATTTTATTGTTTAACGCAAGAATATTAACAAAAATTTTACAATTTTCCTAAAAATAACCTACTTTTTTTGACTAATTTCAGTCAATAGAGCTATAATATGACCTATTGCAAAGAAAATAACACTTACTAAAAATCCTATAGACCAAATAATACTCATCAAGAAAACATTAAATTCTGTCGTCATACAAACATCACCATAAAATGATGACGTAGAACCACATGCTGGAAATAAATTACCAAATATAATACCTAATACTAAACTTATTAAAAATATTATAAAAGCTAATATTTGATATAAATTATATTTATAAGATCCTACTTTTTTCGTTATATTACTAACTTTAGGTAATTCTTTTTTTTGTTTATGAATTTCATCAAACATACTCATTATTATTTTTCCTCCTTTTTGTCTTTAGGCTTTGGTCCCGTTTTCTTTTTTGAATTTTTCTTTTTCGATTTATCTGCTTCTTTAGTTTCGTTAGTAGAAACAATCTCTTCTACTTTCTCAGAAAACTTATCTGTAACTTCATCCAATTTAGAAGCAGCATTATCTCCAACTTCTTTCATTTTATCGCCTAAATTATTAATTTTTTCATCAAGATTATTATCATCAATAAATTTATTTACAGATTCACTAACATCTTCTGCTATATCGCAAATTGCTTCACCTATACCATCTGCAACATCACTTATCTTTGTTTTTACTTCATCTAAATTACCTTCATTTTTTGCATCAATTCTTTTACTATCTAAATAATTTCTATATAAGAAAATATATCTAGTAAATAAAATCACATATAAACAATCAAGCAAAGCTAATACTGTCCCATCAAATGTTGTTGTAAAAATCAAATTAACAGCTAAAGACATAACAGCAATAATAACAATAACTGAAAAATACCAATCATTACTTAACTCATTAAAAGGAGATTTCTTCAACTTAAAATCTTTCCAAATCCTAGTTCCTCTAAAAAAGACATGAAATAAATACAAAAATAATACAAAGTTTAATGCAAAACCTAATAAACTACTCAATGAAAAAGAATGAAATATAGTAAGCAGCGATGTAATCATATTAATAAAATAAATAAATATAACTACAGCATTAATGTAATTAAAATATTTTTTTCCTAAATAAGTCTTTAATGCTACAAAATATAAAAGCATAAATAAGTAAATACTATTATGATTAAGTATATTTCTGAATATCTCTATTGCTCCTAAATTATTGTTAATAGCAAAAGACTGACTTAAAATAATTATTATTAATATTAATCCAATCATTAACCCTGTAACTTTATCAGGATCATCAAATAATGCAACATTTTCTTTTTCTTCCATAATACACCATCCTCATTAAAGATTATATCATATTCT
>CANQIM010000100.1 GCA_947624075.1 uncultured Bacilli bacterium
TTTTATAGTAGGATAGGTGAGAAGAATGAATAATGGGGTTGCACAAAATAATAATAATTCTAGTACACAGAATCCAAATGTAGCAAATGCTAATGTGCCAAATACAACTACTGTTACTAATACTTCAAATACAGTAAATGCAAAAGTTACAACTACTAGTAATAACTCTAGTAATCAAAACACAACAAAAGCAAATGGCAATTTAATGAGTATGGCTGTTCCACAAGGCCAAGTCCAACTATCACAAAATACTGAACAACCTGAACCAGTAATTACTCAAAGTGTAAATGTGCCAGAAACACAAATTGTCAATGGGCAACCTATAGGAATAATTCCTCAAGAGAGTACTGAAGAAAAACCTGTGGAAGCTCCTAAGAAAAAGTTGAATTTTACTCCTATTTTAATCTTTTTGATACTATTATTAATTGGAGGCATAATATTTTTAATTCAAAAAAATAAAGCTGATGTTGCTAGGTTCAATTTTGAGTGTAGTCCTGTAGGTTATAAGGAAGAAACAAAATTAGATTTAAATTCAACATTAGTTCAAAATTTATATAATAAAGTAAAGACAAATATACGTGAGGATTTAGCTTCTACAAATTTTGATAATGCTATGAAACTATATTTAGCTTTTCGGCAAATTCCAGAAGATATGATTTATGAATCAAATTGTAATTTATTTAGTTCAACGGCAATGGAGCCATATACATGCCCTGATATGATGAGTTTTACTCCTATGGCATTCAAGGAAGAAACCATTCAACTTGAATTAAGAAAGTTATTTGGAGAAAATGTGAATGTTCCAAATGGTAATGTTCAAATTGGCAAAGATTGTGTTGGTGGCTATCAATATATTGCTGAACGAGGTGAATATGTAAAAGGTTATTGTCAGAAACAGTCAGCAACCATATTTAGAGCTGAGAAGAAGTTAACTGAAGCTAAAAGTTATGGCAATTATATTATTTTAACTGAAGATGTGAAGTATATAGGAAATGACAGTGCACAGGTACCTGAGGAACTTGTTAGTGGTACTTATCAATATACATTTAAATTAGATACAAATTATAATTATATATATTTAAGTAAAGAATATGTAGAAAAATATTAAGTAGGTGTTAATCATGGAAATAAAAAAGGTTGTTACAGGCTATTTAGATGAAAATTGCTATGTATTAATTAATAATAAAGAATGTTTGGTAATTGATCCAGGTGATGATTTTCCTAAAATAAAAGAACAAATAGGTGAAGCTAAAATTCTTGGTGTTTTAATTACTCATTCTCATTTTGATCATATTGGAGCTTTAAGAAATTTTTTAACTAAAAGAAGTATTAAAATTTTTAAAAAAAGTAATTTAGAAGAAAAAGAGTATGTTATTGGCAGTTTTAAATTTAAGTGTCTTTATACTCCAGGTCATTCTAAAGATTCAGTTACTTTTTACTTTGAAGATGAAAATGTTATGTTTGATGGAGATTTTATTTTTAAAGAAAGTATAGGTAGAACGGATTTACCAGGTGGATCTGATGTTGATATGAAAGAGAGTATAAATAAAATTTTAACTTACTCTGAAGATATTAAACTATATCCTGGTCATAACGAAGAAACAACGCTTAAATATGAGAAAGAAAATAATCCTTATTTAAAATAATGCTTTTTAAAGGCTTTATTTTTTTTAACGTTTATGCTATTATATAAAGCTATACAGGGAAGTGGTTATATGAAAATTTGGACAAAAATACATATTAAAGATCGAAATAAAGATATAGATAAAATAAGCAATTCTTTAACTAATTATTTGTATGGCTATGGTCCTATTTTAGATATTACAAGGAAATATGATATAGATAAGAAAGATATTGCCTATTTAAATCAGTACACTGCAAATAGAATAGCGGGTTTATTAATGCTTTATTTAGCTAAAGACAATATTCGAATTAATGATATTGTTAATAAATATAATTTTGATGCTGATATAGTTAAGGAGATAATACCTGAAATAGAAGGATATATAAATAAAGAAAGCAACTAAAAGATTGCTTTCTTTTTAAATAAATAATAATACACTTAGAAAACCTGCTATCATAGCAATCACCATTATAATTGCTACTACTTTTATTACTTTATCACTCAAGATTTATTCACCTCTATTAATAATTATAAAATATTTGTCACAAAAAGTAAATTGCTTTTAAGCATTAAGGAAATATATAAATAATATGATAGAGTAGGTGATGATATGAAAAAAAAGCTAAAAAAATTAAATATAAATAAACTATTAGTCTTTCTATTAATATTAAGTGTAATCTTTTTTCTATTAGGAATTTTTTATATAACCATACTAAATAATGATAATAAATTATTAATTAAAGATAATACTAACAATTATTTAAATGCTATTAAAACAAATAATGTTAAATATCAAACTACATTATTTAAAGCTACTACAGGAAACGTATTAACTAATTTATTGATATGGTTATCAGGTATTTCTTTAATCGGAATTATTCTTATCTTTTTAATATATATTTTTAAATGCTTTCTTTTGAGTTTTACTGTTACTAGTATAATTTATAATTTTAAAGTAAAAGGCATTCTATTTGCTTTAATTTATGCCATTCCAATGGTAATTAATCTTGTCACTGTCTTTTTCTTAACTTATTATGCTATAAGTTTTTCAATAATGCTATTCAATTACTTTTTTCGAAAAAAAGAATATAATATGAGAGTTATTGTAAAAAGATATTTTAAAATACTTATAATTTCTCTTGCAGTAGGATTATTTTCAAGTATAATTGAAACTTTTTTGATACCTCAAATTATTAAATTGGTATATTTCTAAAAAAACTGTCAATTTACACTTGATTATTTACACCTAATTAACTATAATTATATTAGGAGGGTAAAACATGAAAGAATTAAACAAAAAACTTGCCGAACTAGGAATAAGTAAAGTACGCTTAGCAAAATATTTAGGAGTATCAAGACAAATGCTTTATAATTATTTAGCAATTGATGATATTAATGATTGGCCTAAAGAAAAATCAGCTAAACTATTAAGTCTACTAAATATAGAAAGTATTGGTGAACTTGTTAATGTGAAAGTTACAGGGGAATATATAATTGAAGTAGAAAATCGTTTGAATGAAGGCGTAAAAGATTCTTCTAGTAAGGAAGTTTTAGCAGATTTGAAAGGATTTAATAAGAAAGAACAAGAATTATTATCTGATATAATAAATATTTTAAAAGAAAAACTTGCTAACGACAAAACAAAAGAATCATATAATACTTTCTTGTATTTGTATCACTTCTTACAATCAATGGAAACAACTGAAGAATTAAAATATATATTAGCATATATGTCAAAGTCATTAGGATTTACTGATCCTATGGAATTTAATTTTAATAAAGATAAGCAATTTATTTTTGAAAGTATTATTTTTAGTGCTATGACACTTTATAATAATGGAGGAGCTTCTAAAAATAAATTAAGTGAATCACATAAAAGATTTGTTCAAAATATTGAGCAAAAAAAGGAAGAAAAGCTATCTCGTACCCAAGAGCTTAATACAGTAAAAGTGCAAGCTTTGAAAGAGTTAGGTTATACAGAAATAAATGAAGATAACGCCAAAGAAGTATTTGAAAAAATAGCTGAAATTCAATCTAGAAAAGTATAGTAATAGTTAGAATAGAAGATCAACAATGTATATAAAAGAAAAAGAACTTAATTATTTTAGGTTCTTTTATTTTTTTCTAGGATAAGGTTCTTTAACATTTGTAAGACCTACAATATAGTCAATGCTAGTATTATAAAATTTGGCTAATGTTTCCAAATGATATATAGGCATATATCTAAGACCAGTTTCATATCTACTATATTGATTTTGCGTAGTTTTCAATATTTTAGCAACTTCTATTTGAGTTAAATCTTTATCTTCTCTTAAGTCTTTTAATCTATACATAATATATACACCTCAATATTATTTTGGCATATATCTAATTAAACATATTGATTTTATATCTAAATAGATATATAATAATATTGAAGATATCTAAATGGGTATAGATGAAATTAAGGAGAATTTATTATGAAGAATAAAAAAATTTATATGACAATAATGACCAGTGTTATAGTAGGAATAATTATTTCAATTGCATCATCTTATGCATTAGCAGAAACATTAATAAACAGTAAAGATGTATCTTATGTAGATAA
>CANQIM010000101.1 GCA_947624075.1 uncultured Bacilli bacterium
AAAAATTTGACAAAAAAATAACCATTTTATAATGGTTTACAAGATTTTTTGTTTTTAAAAGTGTTTAAGTTCCGGGGGTTATTTTTTTAGATGCTTTGGATGATGAGGGATGTTTGCTTTTAATTATTTTTGTTTAGATGGAAAGTTTTTTGAATGAAAACTTTTAAAGAAGCTGGTTGGTGGTGGTTTGGTTTAGGCTTGGTTGGCAAAATTTTGGGCATAGTTTTTTGTTATGTAAACTTTTAAAATGAACAACATAATCTTTTGACTTTACTACTATTTTGACATATACTTTTTATAAGAGGTGGAAGTTCGTGCAAAAAGGAAATGAATTAAAGATTAATTCTGAATCTATAAATATTGATTTTTTTAAAAAGACCACTAAATTTATTTTAAAAAGACGTGAAGTTCGTGGACTTATTATTGGGATGACCGGCTTGTTGACAGCGTTCGGTATGGCTTCTTCAATAAGTGATAGCCTTAATGCTAGAAATGAACAAAGTGTAGCTGTTGCTGATGAAGTTGAAGAAGGTGTTCTTAGAGACAGTAACGTTGGAAGTGATACGCATTTTGGTGGAGAGATTGCTTTAGTTGGACTTGGTGCTAGTACACAGGCAAATCCATATGAAGTTAATTTGGATGAAGTTAATTCTATGAATTTGATAATTAATGATAATAAATTTAGTAGTAATCTCTTTAATGAAATATGTGAGGAATTACATGATGATGGTCTTTCTTTTACAGTAGTGCATGACTGTGAAGGGATCGATGTTGATGAAGCGGTGGTTATTACACTTGATCAGCAATATTTGTCTGGTCCTGGTATGGTAATATTTGCACCAAATGATAATGAGAGATTAGGAGATTCGGATGCTCTTGCCTTGGCAATGGAAAGTGGCTTTAAAGAAAACGATTTTGAAGTTGATGCTGTTAATGCAGGAAAAATAGGTTATAAGGAATCAAAGATGGGAGGATTCCAATCAAGAATTGCTACTTCGACAGAAAATGCTATCGGCACAGATAAAAATACTAGTTTCGTAACAGTTGCTTTTGGTACAAATAACTTTGATGTTAGAAATGTTGCTGATAGTATTGAAAGTGCTTTAGCAAGATATGCTTATTATCAACATGAAAAAGCCTATGGTGAAGATTTGATTTATCGAATCGAAGGTGGAGATATGATGGGTGATTTGCAAAAAAGATTTGATGGAGTTTCGTCACGAGAGATATTAGACTATAACAATTTAGAAAATGAAAATAGAATTCCGATGGATCAAACATTGAAAAATCCTAATGTTGAAAATATGATAGCCTTCAGTGATAACAACCTTATAAGTTTAAATGTAAATAAAACCAATAGATATTAATAGGCTTTTGGTTTTTTGATGCTTAAATGGATTTTTGAGATTTATGAATTTTTGGTTTAGAGAAGTTTTTGTGATTGGAAGTTAGGAGTATAAAGTTTTGAAGTAGTGTGAAAATGTATAAATTTGAGAAAATTAAGTTGCTACAGATTAATTAGCTAGGACAAATATTTCAAAATAAAAATTAGTTTTTACTGATTTATAAAATGTGGTTAGTAATAAGTCTGTTAAGAGAATGCAAAGATAAGAATTAATTTTTACTAGTATTTTTTTTGTAGTTGTGTTATAATTTCTAAGTGGAACGGAATGTTGTTTGTTGTAACATTTAAATTTTTATGTAGGGGATTAGTTAAATGGTATAATAATGGTCTCCAAAACCACTGTTGGGAGTTCGATTCTCTCATCCCCTGCCATTTAGGTATGAAATGTAGCAGTAATGCTACTTTTTTTATATTATGATATAAATAGTAAAAGAAAATCAAAAGTTATAATAACAATAGGCATGGGGAAGGTGTTTTTGTATTTTTATAATCCTATTACAAAAATCTATTGTTTGTACCACTATTTTAAATGCTGTTAGTCATAAAAGAAATTTTTCAATTCATCACATTTATGAGGTAATTGAATTAAGAGATGAGGCAATTTAATTTTCAATTAAGAGTACTTTTTGGTTAATATCTAGATTGAAATATTACTTCTATTCTTTTGATTATTACAAATATATTCAATATTAATATAAATGTTAAGTAGTAGATTGTATCACTTGCTATTGTATCTATTAATTCATTAAATCCTTTTCCCATGAATAATGCCGCAAATGATATTAGTAGTAAAAATATACAAATAATTATTTCAAATACAGTCGAAGTGTAAGTTTCATTTAACAATTCTTTATAAACATCATTTTTATTTTTAATATCAATAGAACAAAGTATAGTTAAAACGGCAAAAAACATTGATATTAAAATTGATAGTATTATTATCAAATTATTAAGTAGTTCTTTATTTATCAAATGGATTGTTCCCATATATACTGATAAGATGATTGGTACTATATAGATGCTTATAAATTGAAGTTTATTATTTTTAAAAAAAGATAAGTGTTTTTTTATTATATCTCTAATATTAACGAAATTTCCTAGTTTTACTGAAAATGTTATTAACATAAATAGTAATCCTAAAACTACCAATACTAATAATATATTATTAATCATAATCCAAATCCCTTTCTCCAACTGTTAATACCATTTCACTTAAGTAATCATCTACTGTTTTTTTTACATAATCAATAAGTTTGGTTTTATCAGGATGACCATTAACTGATTTTATGTCATATGGTATTTCTTCTATTATGCTTAGTCTATCTATATTATGAACATTTATTGTTTTTACATGTTTACCTATTTTTACTTGAATCTTTGCGTTTGTATAATAATTATGTTCAAATTCAAATAAATTATATTTACCACCAGAAGCATACTTTATGCTATCCTTTAGTTTATCAAATTGTTTTTCGGAAAAATTTAAATTGCTTAATACTCTTGATTCTGCTCCATATCCCATAGACAAATTGTCAGCAACGTCATTTGATTTATAATTTTTTATTAAAGTTATTTTATTTAATCTGTTATTCTTCAATACTCTTTCAATAAATAGTTTAGGTGCTATACAATTACATTGTATTGATATATTAAACTTAGTTGAAAAATAATCTTGCATTTTTGCAGTAGTAATTGTTTTTATACCATATGGACCTATATTTTGAAAAAATAGCATACCTTTTTGTGCTTTAATTTTATCATTATCTTTTGGAATTACTAAAAATATAAAAAATGGCTTTACATCTATATCATCTGCCAATTTTTTGTATTTTATTTCTTTTGTATTAGAATTAATT
Organism: uncultured Bacilli bacterium; assembly: GCA_947624075.1. GTDB lineage: Bacteria > Bacillota_I > Bacilli_A > RF39 > UBA660 > CANRGD01. Next base: position 3,262 of record CANQIM010000101.1, read on the forward strand.
ATTTCTGAGGAACTACCATAATCTCCAGAATTAATCTTTTCACAATATACTTTATATTCTTCATTATCAAGTATGGGATTTGGTTCATACTCACACTGAAAAGACTGTTGTTTTTCCTCATCTATTTGTATCTTAGTATGCGCTTCAAAAAATTCTTTAAATAATATTGAATAATCAGAACATGATTTTACCTCTCCACTTTCTGCTTTAATTGTAAATGAATCATTTAAGTTACATACATCACGAGTAGTTCTAGAATTCTTTTTTCTTAGAAAAAAACTACATGCAGTTATGCTTAAACTTGCCATTAATACCACTTCCTAACAAATATTGTAGAACATTTTTATTAAAAACAAAAGAAATTTTTATTACTAATTATAGTATCAATCTCAATCATTATTATTTTTGTATCTTATTAATTTAAATTCTATTTTTTTGATTGTTGAAAATACTTATTTATTTTTTTAAATAATAAACTGCAATTTATAAGCATATATAGTACCAATAATTCTATATATATGAACAATCCATGTGATAAATAAAGACTGCAAACTTTTAAAAATACATAATTTCTATGTACTATTTTGGGTTGCATTCTTTTCCATTCTATACCAAGCAAATTCCTAATATATAAAAAGATTAGGTGAGAAATTTTATTTGATTTTGACATTATAATTATGAAAATCTAAATTTTGATCTGTTATCAAAAAAAAATGGTACAATGTATGTAATTGATAATAATGGTAATATAGATGACACTGCTGATAGAATATGTCACATTATGCAATCAAAAATAAAAGTTAAAAAGAGGAGTTTTTATGAATGAATTTAAGTATGTATTAGATCATAGCCAATATGTAAA
>CANQIM010000102.1 GCA_947624075.1 uncultured Bacilli bacterium
AGTAATTGGTTCTGGTAATATAGTTACTTATAACGATGAATATTATGGCTATTATGATATGTATGCTTGTGAAAAGATTCAAATAGTTGATTTTTTAGAACGTAGTGAAATAATTGAGAAGATGTTACATGATAATGATTTTGCTATTAAAAAATTTATTATGACTTTTAAAATGACCGAAGAAGAAATTGCTTTATTTAAGTACAAATTTCAAAGAGATATAGAAATGATAAAATTATTAGAATATTATCAAGAAAGAAAAATAGATGTTTTTGAAAAAATTTATAAAAAGGATTGGAACGATTATGAATAATTATATTGGTGTATTTGATTCTGGCATAGGCGGATTTACTATTTTAGAGAAGTTAAAAGAAATTTTGCCAAAGGAAAAATTTTTATATTATGCTGATAGGGACAATGTTCCATACGGAAATAAGACGGATGAAGAATTGTTAGAAATTACTTCTGGTATTGTTGAAGGTTTAAAGAAATATGGCTGTAAAATGATAGTGATTGCTTGTAATACGGCAACTACTAGATGCATGAAAAAATTAAAAGAAAAATATCAAGATATGTTATTTGTAGGAGTAGTTCCAGCTATAAAAGTTGCTTGTGATAATGATTTTAAAAATACACTTGTTATGGCAACACCAGCTACCATAGAAGCAGAAAGAACTTTGCAATTAGTGAAAGAAAATAAGAAAAAAGAGCAAAATATTTATTTAGTTGCTTGTGAAGGATTAGCTCCTGCTATTGAGAAAGGAGACTTTAAAACAATCGATAAGATTTTAAATAATGTAGCTAAAGATTATCAAGATAAAAATATAGATGCTGTTGTACTAGGGTGCACACACTATCCTTTGATTAAAGAAGAAATTCTTGCAAAGATGCCAAATGTTCAATTAATAGATGGCTCATTAGGAGTAGCTAATGAAGTTAAAAGACAATTAGAAGAAAATAATTTATTAAATGAAGGCACAGGATGTATTCATTTTCTAGAAAAAATAGTTTAAAATGTGTCAAGTAAAAAGAGTTAAATGCCTACTTAGCTTAGTTTTGTGATATTATATATGTGGTGGTAGTAATGAACAAAAGAGACTTTTTTACAAATAAAAATATATATAAATTATATCGAGAAGTAGGAGAGTTATTGCATCCTGTTATTTCAAAGAGAAATATTTCTAACTATAAAATTGTTTTTAAGGATGAGTTTATGCCAGTTAGAGTTTTTTATCCTAAAAAAGTCTCTTTTTTAAAGGGTGTTATTATCTTTGTACCAGGAATTGTTGATATAACACAAGCAGTTTATAAATACGGTGATATATGTCGAGAAATGGCACTTGAAACAGATAAAATGGTTATTGCTTTAGATTATGAAGATGAAGGGTATGAATATTTAAATTTACTTGATAAGTGTTATGAAATGATTGCTTATTTATATGATAATCTAGAAAAAAATGGTATTTTAGAAAAAAACATTACTTTGATGGGAGACTCTATTGGAGCAAGTATTGTTGGTGCTATTAATTATCGTAATGTAAAAGATAAAAAGTTTGCCATAGAAAAATGCGTATTGTTGTATCCTGTTTTAAGTGGGGAATATTTTGCAGAAAGTCAATTTTTATCAATTAGTAAAAATGATAAATATGATTTGTTGGTACTGCGAAATTTAAAAGATTATTACTTAAAATATGCTAAAGATGATTTAGAAAATAGTGAGGTATTTCTTTTAAAAAGAAAAGACTTTGCAGGTTTTGCAAAAACATTAATTATAACAGGAAATCTAGATTGCTTAAGAGATGAAGGAGCTTATTTTAGTGAAGTTTTAACTAAAGCAGGGGTAGACTGTAGTTACTATAATTTAAATTTTGAAAACCATGGCTTTTTGAAAGATATAGATATGGAAATGAAAAAAGAATTATATTGTATGATAAAAGATTTTTTAGAAAAGTAATTTATGATATAATGAGTAAGGGAGAGTAATTATGGAAAAGAAAAGAACAAAAAAAGAAATAGTGAAGATGTTACTTAGTAATAATGAACTTGACGAAAAAGATGAAGAAGAACTACTTGATTTACTAATAGATCAACCTATTAGTATAGATGTTGATAAACAAGAAGAAGCAAAGATGTCTTTTGGAGATAGGGTTGCTGATAAAGTAAGTGAAGTTGCTGGTAGCTGGACATTTATTGGACTTTTTATATCATTTTTGATAGGTTGGACTATTGTTAATGGAATCATTTTGAAAAATGCTAATCCAATAGATCCATATCCATTTATTCTTCTTAATTTGGTTCTTTCTTGTATCGCCGCTATCCAAGCACCAATAATTATGATGAGTCAAAATAGACAAGCTGAAAAAGATAGCTTACGAAACCAAAATGATTATCGGACTGACTTAAAAAGTGAATTGATTTTAGAAGAGTTACATGATAAGATGGAATTAATTTTGAAAAATCAAAGAAAGATTTTAAAATATGTAGAAGAAGATGAGGTGGAAACTTCTGATGGTGAAAAAGATTAGTTGTGGTATTATCTTAATAGTTTTGTGTTTGCTTGTAGTAGGTTGTTCTAGTGACCAAGTAGCTAATGAAGAAGATACAGGAAAAATAGAGAGTATTGATGATTTGACTCGAAAGAAGGGTACTTTACTATGTACTAGAAGTGCAACTGCTACGAATGCTGAGCCATTTTTCAGTTATATAATTGATTATAAAAATGATGAAATATTGAAAATTCAGTCAACAGAAGGAATAACTTCTAGCGATAGTAAAGTTTTAGATGAATATGAAGAAGCATATAAAAAAATAGCTAGCTATTATGTTGATATAAAATATTATGATGCCAAAGTAAAAAGAGAAAGTGATAAAGTTACATGGGAAACAACAATTAATTATCAAAAAGTTGATTTGAATAAGTTACTAGAATTAGAAGGAGAAGAAAATAATATAATAGAAAATGGCAAGGCAAAACTTTCTTCTTGGCTAGAATTAGGAGAAAAAGTTGGAACTACTTGTGTAGAGAAGTAGTTTTTACGTTTCGGTAGTTTAACTGGATAGAATATTTCTCTCCGACGGAAATGGTATGGGTTCGAGTCCCATCTGAAACACCATATAAAAAGATACTATTTAAGTATCTTGAGTCTCAAAAGGAATGTTACAAATATAACCAATGTTTTTGTTTTTATAGGTAATTTCTTGCCGACTTTTGATTGTCCATATTAAAATAGGTAATTTTTCTTGGTACTTTTGCCATTTCTTTTGTTTAAGCATTTTTTTAGATATTGCTAAAAAATCAGGAGTACATAACTTAATAGTTGCTTTACTTTTTACAATTATATTAATTAATTTATTATTTGTATAGTTATCCATGATTAGAAGTCCTCTTGGAATATTAGGTGCATTTTTCTTAAACCAAAAAACAATTAGGGGATTAAATGATTTCACAAGATAATTATTAGGATAGTTTTGTAATTCATTAAGTAGCTCTTTGCAGGTATCAGTGATTCTTTTAGTATTTTTTATTTCAATATCTAGAAGGACTTTGCCATTAATTAGAGATAAAACTTCCTTTAAAGTAGGAATCTTTTCATTAGTGTTTAGAAGATTAATCTCTTTCAGTTCAGAGTAGGTTAAGTCTTGTAAAAATAGATTTTGATTGGTCATTCGTAAAAGATTGTAATCATGAAATACAACTAAAACATTATCTTTAGTTAATTGGACATCAAGTTCTATTGGGCGATTTTCTTTAAGGCTAGTTTTAAAAGCTAATAAAGAATTTTCAGGTATTTTAGAATTATGATTTCCTCTATGAGCTATAATTATATTTTCTAAATTAGGAATATTTTTCATAGTAACCACACATTCCTTTCTCTTTGGTCAAGACACACATAGTCATGAAAATAGTTATTTTTCAGACTAATCTCCTTTAAATAAGTATATTGGATTAAATGAGTTTTATTCCTTTTTGATTATATCATATATTTATAAAAAGGTCTTTTAAAATATGCCGATATAGTTTAGTGGTAAAACAGGTCCTTGGTAAGGATCAGAGGACAGTTCAATTCTGTCTATCGGCACCA
>CANQIM010000103.1 GCA_947624075.1 uncultured Bacilli bacterium
GTATTATTTAGTATAATAATTGGCATAATTTTATCATTATTGACAAATGTAGTAGCCGAAACATTAATCAAAAGTGCCGATGTATCTTATGTTGATAATGCTAAACTAGGAGCAACTAATGTTCAAGCAGCGATAGATGGGACATGTACGAAGTTTAGTAATGATTTGCAGAGTTTCTTATTAAAGGTATACCCAGTAGGAAGTATTTATATAAGTTACGATAGTACTAATCCAGGAACACTATTTGGAGGCACATGGGAAGTCTTTGGTAAAGGTCAAACTTTAGTTGGAATAGATGCTAGTTCTACTGAGTTCAAAACACTGGGTCAAGCTGGTGGAAGTAAAACTATTTCTTATACACCGAGTGGTTCAATTGGTAGTACCGGATTAACTATTTCTCAAATACCAAGTCATACTCATAGCTATGATAAAACCAATGCCAATACCGAATCCCATACATTGACAATAAATGAAATACCAAGTCATGAACATACTTTGCCTTCGGCGGTACAAGGAATTGACACATCAGGTGCTAGAAGTGCAACGGTAGCTAGTTCGGGATTTTATGTGCCAAATGGCTATGTTTCAAAGACAAATACAGCTGGTGGAGGAGGAGGCCACACTCATCCAATCTCAACTACATCAACATCAACAGGTACTGCTGGAAAAGGCACAACAAGTGACGGTCACACTCATACATTTACAGGAACAGCTACAACTTTAAACAATCTTCAACCATATATCACGGTCTATATGTGGAGAAGGAAAGCATAAAATAATTAGTTACGTAAGCTTACGTAGCTTTTCTTTTTCTTTTCAATGATTAAAGAAAGTGTTATAATTTAATAAAGGGAGAGTGTAAAATGCTAAAATTTGACTTCTTTTCTTACACAGAAAAATTTATTAATAAAAATGAATTTGCAGACTTATTAGATAAAAAAAATTTAATCCTTGATAAATTTCACTCTAGTGATATGATTGGTTGGACTAAAAGACCTAGTAAAGATACTATTGAAAAAATATTAGAAACTAGCAAAAAAATAAAAGCAACATCTAATTGCTTAGTTGTTATAGGTATAGGTGGATCATTCTTAGGAAGCTGTGCTTATAATAATATTTTCAAGGACTATTTTAATGATAGGAATTTTGAAGTAATATATGCAGGAACATCTCTTTCTAGCAAGTATTTGCAAGATTTAATAACTTATTTAGAAGATAAAGATTTTACTATTAATGTGATTAGTAAAAGTGGAACTACTTTAGAAACAACGATAACTTATGATATTTTAAAATCTCTTTTAGAAAGAAAATATTCTATAGAGAAAGCAGAATCTAGAATTATAATTACTACTTCTAAAGATAGCCCATTAACTAAAAATAAAAAAGCTAGTCAAATATTTGAAATACCTAATGATATAGGAGGTCGCTACTCATTCATTACACCGGCACACCTTTTACCTTTGTCTTTAAATTATGATATTTATAGAATTTTAGATAACTATTTTGAAGGCTTAAAGTTAGTTGATGAAGCATATACTTATGCATGTATTAGAAATATTCTTTTCAACAAAGGCTATTTTGTTGAGAATTTTTCAATATATGAGGAGAGTCTATCTTTCTTTGCTGAATGGTTAAAGCAATTATTTGCTGAATCAGAAGGTAAAGCTAACAAAGGAATTTTACCAATTTCTACTATCGGTACTCGAGATTTACATTCTTTAGGGCAATTTATTCAAGAAGGACACAAAATTATTTTTGAAACATTCTTTAAAGTTGAGAATTCTTCTTCGTTATACTGTAATGAAAAAGATTTGCATTCTATAAATAATATAGTAGAAACATCTGTTATTACTGCACATAATAAGGGCTCAATTCCGTGTAATGTAATAGAATTAGATTATTTAAGTGAAGAAAATATTTCTAAACTTATAGCGTTTTTTCAATTAAGTGCTGTATTTAGTGCTTATCTATTCGATGTTAATCCTTTTGATCAACCAGGAGTAGAGGTATATAAAAATGAAATAAAAGTAAATTTATAATAGATGGGATGTGATAGTATCAATGCAGTTCAAAAAAATTTTTTAGGAGCTTTAAATAGCTTAACTAATCATAAGATAGATACTAAAGAATTAGAGAAAATAATCTCTTCACAAATTATAAATTCTAAAGATTTGCATCAAATTTATAAAGAATACATAGAAAGTATTTTAACAAGTAATCCTTTAAATAAAGAACTAGGGTCTACTATAAACCGTGGTCTTACAGATAATTTTTTAAAGTTAATATTAGAAGACATTTATGATGAAAAACTTAGTTTTGATTCTTTTCCTACAGAATCAGTTATTATTAGTATTTTGATTGATATAATAGGTCAAGAAGAAAGCATTATTTATTTTTTAACAAAACAAGATTTAATAATAGAAAGATTAAATTTAATTCCTTATAAAAAATCTACTTTGTTAAAGTATTTAAAAAGACAAATAGAGAAGATTTCTTCTTATAAATTTCTTTCAGAAGAAAAAATTTCTCATTCTGTAAATGTTGTTAATTGCTGTGAAGCATTAAGTGACTGTAAAAATAAAATTGTGGAAAAAGGAAAAGTTTATGAAAAAAAATCTTAAAATAATTATTGGTATTTTACTGTTATCTTTTATTTTTATAATGCTACTTGTTGTAACAAATTGTACTAAAACTTTTGATAGTGCTATATATAATTTTGTTATTTCTTTTCGTTGTAAATTTTTAGATAACTATTTTAAATTCATTACTATGTTTGGTAATACGAATGCTATAATTATTGTCTTAGGCTTATTAGTTCTCATTTTTCATAATAAAAAAGGTTTAGTACTAGCAATTTCTACTTTTTCATGTGTAATTATTAATTCACTTGTAAAACACATAATTAGAAGGAATAGACCAACTGTTATTCATTTGGTTAAGCAAGGAGGTTATTCTTTTCCTAGTGGTCATACTATGATAGCGATTTGCTTATATGGTTATTTATTATATTTAGTTAGAAAGAATATAAAAAATAAAGTTTTAAAAAATATTTTATCTCTTATTTTACTATTATTTATAATATCTATTTGTCTAAGTAGAATTTATGTAGGTGTTCATTTTGCAACTGATGTTTTAGCAGGATTATTCTTAGGTTTAACTATACTTATATTAGTTATTTATTATACAAATAAATATCTTAAGGGGGATTAGGATGTATAAAGTAGTAGTTGTAAATTTTAAAAATCTAATCGATGAAGATGAAGCTATATCTACTAAAACAATGCTTTTAATAGATAACTTAAGAAGAAAAAAATATAAATTTGTTATAGTAACAGAAAAAAATTATGAAGAAATTTTGCTTTATAATACTTCTTTTCCTTTTATAGACTACATTATTTCTTACAATGGTTCTATTGTATATGATACTAATAAAAATAAATGTTTGGTTAATAAAAATCTTTCTTCTAAAGAGAGTTTAGAAATAACCAAAATATTTAATAAATATGAGCTTGTTAATTATGAACAAAATGCTAAAGTCTATCAAATAAAAATAAAAAATATTTCCGAAAAAAGTTTTCAAAATCTTATTTCTCAATCTAATTTAGCTATTAATTATTATCAAATAGGAAAAGATTTTTATCTAACTTCATCTAAAATAAACGAAGCAACTGCTCTAGAAAAACTTATTAAAAATAAAAAAGATTTATTTCTAACAGTAGTACCTTATAGTGAAGCTGATTATAATTTATTAGATATTAGTAACAATAATTATCTTTTAAAAACGAGCGATATTAAATTAAAAAGGTTGCTAAAAGAAAAAAAGCATTATATTATAGAAGAAAACATTAATAAAATATTAACTAAC
>CANQIM010000104.1 GCA_947624075.1 uncultured Bacilli bacterium
AAAAAAGGAAAGAGATTTATATCCACCTGATTAGCGAGTAGCAATGGGTAAAAAGCCAAATTAGAAAACTTAAAATAGTTTTAATAGTTTGTTTTTCAGTGGATATAAATATTATATCTGCTTTTCTTATTTTATGGAGGTGTTAGGTATAGCAAAAGATAAGAATAACATGTTGATTAATGATCAAATCAAGGTTCCACAAGTTTTAGTAATAGGACCAAATGGGGAACAAGTAGGAGTAAAGTCAATCGAGGATGCAAGGACACTTGCTACTTATGCTGCTCTTGACTTAGTTTTAATAAGTCCTAATGCTAATCCACCTGTTTGCAAAGTAATGGATTACAACAAGTTCCGTTATGAAAAGCAAAAAAAGGAAAAGGAAGCTTTAAAAAGACAAAAGGCAAATATGTCTGAGTTAAAGGAATATCGTTTATCACCTGTTATTGATGTTGGGGATTTTGAAACTAAATTGAGAAATGCAACTAAATATTTAGAAAAAGGCGATAGAATTAAACTTACCATTCGTTTCAAGGGTCGTCAAATGGCTCATACAGAATTAGGTAAAGAAGTTTTAGAACGTTTTGCTTCTCGAGTTAGTGAAATCGCTGATGTAGAACAAAAGCCTAAGCTAGATGGTCGAACAATGACAATGTTATTAGTACCAAAAAAAGATAAATAGTAGGAGGAATAAAAATGCCAAAAATTAAAACACATAAAGGAACTGCAAAAGTAGTAACTAAACGTAAAAATGATTGCAAAATCGGAAGACCTGGTAGCCGTCACAACACTGGTTACAAAGGAGCAAATGCCAATAGAAAGAATAGAAAAGGTTCAAACTTAAGTAAGGCTGACCAAAATAGATTAAAAAATATTATTTAATCTAAAATAGTAGAGGAGGAATAACAATGGCAAGAGTAAAAAATGGAGCAGTAACAAAAGCTCGTCATAAAAAAGTATTAAAAGAAGCCAAAGGTTACTTTGGTAGTAAGCATAGATTATATAAAACAGCTAAAGAACAATTAATGCATTCAGGACAATATGCTTTTAGAGATAGAAAACAAAAGAAAAGAGATTTTAGAAAGTTATGGATTACAAGAATTAATGCTGCATGTCGTCAAAATGACATTAGTTATTCAAGATTTATTGAAGGACTAACTAAAGCAGGTGTTGAAGTTAATCGTAAGATGTTATCAGAAATAGCTATAAATGATCCAAAAATGTTTAGTGAATTTGTAAAAGTTGCTAAAGATGGCAAAGCTGGTAAGATTACAAAGATGACTGAAGTAATTGGTCGTGAAGTAACTATTAATGGTAAGACTACTGCTAAAAAAGAAACTGTTAAGGAAACTAAGAAAGAAACAGTAAAAGAAGACAAGAAAGAAACTAAGAATGAAAAAGTTGATTATTCAAAAATGACAGTAGCTGAATTAAAAGAGGTTGCTAGTAAAAAGAAAATTGATGTTACTGGTTTAAAGAAAGCTGAAATAATCGCAGCTTTAGAAAAATAAACATATTAGTGGATTTACTAATCTAGTGCCTTATAGGTGATTGGTATTCGAAACTAATAGAAGAAATAACGAAGGAGAAAAATTATGACTATTGTATCAATGAATTATTTATTAGAAGCTGGTGTTCATTTTGGACATCAAAAAAGAAGATGGAATCCAAAAATGAAGGAATACATCTATACAACAAGAGATGATATTTACATTATCGATTTACAAAAAACTGTAAAGAAGCTAGAAGAAGCATATGAAGCTTTAAAAGAAATCGCTACTAACGGAGGAAAAGTTTTATTCGTTGGAACTAAGAAACAAGCTCAAGAAGCAGCTGAAGAAAGTGCAGTTAGAACTAACATGTATTTTGTTAATGAAAGATGGTTAGGTGGAACACTTACAAATTTCAAGACTATACGTTCAAGAATTAGACGTATGGAGGAAATTGAAAAACAAGAGACAGATGGAACTTTTGAAGCTCTTCCTAAAAAAGAAGTAATTAAAATTAGAAAAGAATATGAAAAATTAGATAAAAACTTACGTGGAATTCGTGAAATGAAGAAAATGCCACAAGCTATGGTAATTGTTGATCCACGCAAAGAAGAAATCGCTATTAAAGAAGCTCATATTTTAGGTATTCCAGTTTTTGGAATAGTTGACACTAACTGTGATCCAGATATGGTTGATTATGTTATACCTGGAAATGATGATGCTGTAAGATCAGTTAAATTATTAATTGGCGTTTTAACAAATGCTATTGCTGAAGCTAATGGCAATGAGATTTTAGATTTTATTACTGAAGATGATAAAGTTAAAGCAGAAAAACTAGAAAAAAATGATAAATTTGAAAAGTATGACAGAAATGATAAAAAATTCAAAGAAGATAAAGAAGTAAAAAGAGAAAAAGTCAAAGACGACAAAAAGGAAGATAAAAAAGTACAAAAGAGTGAAGAAAAACACGAAGAAAAAATCGAAGAACCTAAGAAAGTTGAAAAAGTAGTTGAAGAAAAAAGTGAAGCTAAAGAGGAAGAAACTAAAGATACGACAAATTTAGAAGGTTTAACATTAGCTGATTTAAAAGCTAAGGCAAAAGAAGCTAATATCAAAGGTTATTCAACTATGAAAAAAGCTGAACTTATCGAAGCTTTATCTAAATAATTTAACTTTTTAGGGTGATGATAATAATTCACCCTTTTATTTTTAAAAGATATAAGAATGGAGGAGAAAAAATGTTTAAAGCAAGTGATGTAAAAGATTTAAGAGAAAAAACTGGTGCTGGAATGCTTGATTGTAAAAAAGCATTAGAGGCAACTAATGGAGATATGGAAAAAGCTATTGACTGGTTAAGAGAAAAAGGTATTGCTAAGGCAGCTAAAAAGGAAAGTCGTATTGCTGCTGAAGGTTTATGCCAAATTAAAACAGAAAAAGATAATGCTGTTATCTTAGAAGTTAATTCTGAGACAGACTTTGTTGCTAAAAATGCTGAATTTGTTAACTTTGTTGATTTACTAGCTGATACTCTTCTAAAAAATGATGCTAAAACTTTAGAAGAAGCTTTACAAATTACTATCGACGGTGAAACAATTTCTGATAAATTGGTAGCTTTAACTGCTAAGATTGGTGAAAAAATTAGTTTTAGACGTTTTGAAAAAGTTACTAAAAATACTGATGAAATATTTGGAACTTATAAACATATGGGTGGTAAGATTGGTACATTAGTAGTTTTAAAAGGCGCTAATGAAGAAGTAGCTAAAGATGTAGCTATGCAAGCTTGCGCAATGAACCCAACTGCTCTAAATAGAGAAGGAGTTCCAGCTGATGTAGTTGAAAGAGAAAGTCATATTATTAAAGAACAAGTTATGGCTGAAGGAAAAAGTGAAGATATTGCTGAAAAAATGGTTACAGGTAGATTAAATAAATTTTATAAGGAAATCTGCTTAGAAGAACAAGCATTTATCAAAGATTCAAGTGTAAGTGTTAAAGATTATGTAAAAAATAATGGTGGCGAAATTATTTCTATGGTAAGATTTGCCGTAGGTGAAGGAATTGAAAAGAAACAAGAAGATTTTGCTAGTGAAGTAATGAGTCAAATAAAAAATGCTTAATCTTAAATAAAGGAGTGGCTATGATTAGTCGCTTCTTTTTCTATTATTGAAATTAATAATATTAATCTTTACATCGTTGACATTTTATTTTTTTCATGAAAATTGAATTTTCTTTTTTCTTAAGTTATTATAAGCTAAAGAGAAATAGACTATTAACAAAAATAATACTCAATTGGGAGAAAATATTTTATCAACAATTATCAGTTTTAAACTTTAAAGTTAAACTATTCAAAAGAA
>CANQIM010000105.1 GCA_947624075.1 uncultured Bacilli bacterium
TAAATTGAATTTATTTGTAATACAGCAAAACTCATGTTAAAATAAAATTTAGAGGAGGCACTTATGAAAATAAAAGATGAAAAATTAGGACACAAAAGAGAAAACTATTTAAGCTGGGATGAACTTTTTATGGGTATAGCTAAATTAGCTGGAGCTAGAAGCAAAGATCCTTCTACCCAAGTTGGAGCTTGTATAGTTGATGAGAATAATCGTGTTTTAGCAATCGGTTATAATGGAACACCAAATGGTTTTAATGATGATATTTTTCCTTGGGATCGAAATGGTGACTATCTAGAAACTAAATACCCTTATGTCATTCATGCTGAAAGAAATGCTATTGCGAATGGAAATAGAATTTCTTTAAAAGGAGCAAGAATTTATGTTGATTTATTTCCTTGTCATGAATGCGCTAAAGAAATTGTTCAGTTTGGTATAAAAGAAGTAATTTATCTATCTGACAAATATGCTGATACTGAAGATACTATTGCTTCAAAATTTATTCTTGATAGTTGTGGTGTAACTTATAGGCAGCTTGATGCCAAACATCAAAAAACTTTAAAATTATCAATAAAGCCAGATATACCAGTTACTTATATTGATGAAGAAAAATAATAAAAGTGCAAAGACGCACTTCTATTTTTTTCTTTCATATTTTATTCTTCTATTTTTTCAACTTCGGCATATTCTTTGCCTTTTAAATCGATTAAAGCTTTTTTAATTCTTAAATTGGTTTTTAGTTTACCTGAGTCACTATCAGCAATTTTTTCATTATCGACAATACTTAAGATGTTGTCCCAACCATCTATTACTTTACCAAAAGCAGCATAATCACCATCTAAATGAGGAGCAGAACCTAACATGATAAAGAATTGACTTCCAGCACTATCATTGTCTTGACTTCTAGCCATAGAAACAACTTTTTCTTCATGCTTTAAATTGTTTTCAAAACCATTATTACTAAATTCACCTTTTATGGTATAGCCACAGCCACCCATACCAGTACCTTGAGGATCTCCACCTTGTAAAACAAAGCCTGGTGCTAAACGATGTATTGTATTTTCATCATAAAAGCCACTTTTTACTAAGGAAATAAAATTATTTACAGTATTAGGGGCAACATCAGGGTAAAGTTCAATAACAATAGAGCCATATTTCTTGATATACATTGCAACAACAGGATTTTCTGTTTCATAATTATCTAATTTAGCTTCATTTCCTTTAACATCATATTTTATTCCTAATAAATTTTCTTTTATTTCTTTCTTACCACAACCTGTCAAAAAAAGCATGATTAGTATTAAAACTAAAAATATCTTTTTCATTTTTTTCCCATCCTTTCAATTATGTCTCTTGCGGCAACTAAACCTGTTGCAGCAGCAGTTACAATATTACCAGCTTTACCAGCTCCATCACCTACAAAATAAATATTAGCATTTTCTAATTTAAAATTATTATTAGTTTCAATTTCATTACTAAAGAACTTAATTTCTGGTCCATATAAAAGTGTATCGTCATTAGCAACACCTGGAATAATTTTATCAAGTGTCTCAAGTCCTTCCAATATATTAGTAATGATACGATGAGGCATTACCAAGGCTAAGTCCCCTGCTACACAATCTTTTAAAGTTGGTTCAACAAAGCCTTTATTAAGACGATGCCATTCACTTCTTCTAGAATTTCTTAAATCTTTTAAAGATTGAATAATAGGTTTTCCATCCCCTAAGACATTAGCGATTCTAGCAATTGACTCACCATATTCTCTTGTATTGGTAACAGGTTGTGTTAAAGTTACTTTGGAAATGAAAGCAAAATTGGTATTGTTACTTTTGATATCTTTTAAAGCATGACCATTTACACAAATATAGCCATAATAATTTTCTTTCGCAACAAAGCCACCTGGATTTGTACAAAAAGTTCTAATTTCATCGCCATAAGTTTTAGTTTTAATAAAGATAGTTGGATCATAAATAACATTTGTTAAATCTTCCATAATATCTTTTCGTACCTCAACTCTAACTCCTATTTCTATGCTTTGAGATAGATAAGGTATTTTATATTTATCAGCTAATTCTTGAATCCATTTAGCACCTGTTCTACCAGGTGCAACTATAACACTACTACATTCAATCTTTTCACTCTTACCATTAACTTCATAAGTAATTTCATGTTGATTTTCTTTGATAGTTTTTATATCGGTAACATTTGTTCTTTCATATAAAATAACCCCATGTTCTTCTAAAAATTTACATATACCTTCAATATATTCTGGTAGATGATCACTACCTAAATGCTTTTGTTTTATTAATAAAAGCTTAGCTCCAGCAATAGAGACTTTTTTTCTAATTTCTTCAGCTTCTTTCATATTAGAGGGATATATTTTAGAATCCATATTAAATTTGTTAAAAATCTCTTCTGTTTCATCAATTAATTTATAAGCTTCACTTTCGGACATATATTTTGTTAAATCACTTTTACCAAGACGAGGTATAAAATTAAGCTTACCATCAGAAAAAGTTCCTGCTCCTCCATAGCCAGATAATATGGCACAAGGATTACAATTCTTACAAGGTACTTTTAACTTATTCATAGGACAAACTCGATTCTTTACCCTACTACCTTTATCTAGAATTGCCACTTTCAAGTTCTTATTCTTAGTAACCAATTCATAAGCACTAAATAATCCAGCTGGCCCAGCCCCTATAATTACAACATCTACTTTCATTTTACCACCACTTTCATTTTAGCACGTAAAATAAAAATTGTAAAACAAACTTATTGTAGTAAAAATAACAAATCTTTGCTACAATAAAGATAAAGATGGTGATATGATGACTAGAGAAGAAAGAAATCAAGATATGCAAGATGAAATATTTGATGAAGAAAAAAAAGAAAAAAGAAAATTCTTGATAACTAAAATATTTAAAATAACTTTAATTATCATGCTTCTTTCATTGGTAACTTTCTTTTATACTACTTACATTTCAACAGTAAAAATAGTTGTCAATGAAAAAAGAATTATAAATGAAAAAATACCTAAAAGTTTTAATGGTATAAAACTAATTCAATTTAGTGATTTACATTATGGTAGTACCTTTTTTTATGATGAAACACAAAAGCTGGTAAAAGAAATTAATAAAAGAAAACCTGATATTGTTGTTTTTACAGGAGATTTAATTGATATAGATTATGATTTAAAAAATAAAGAACAAGAAAAATTAATAAAGCTTTTACAAAGTATTGATACTACTTTAGGCAAATATGCTGTCATGGGTGAAGAAGATGGTGAAGCTTTCAATACTATTTTGAAACAAAGTGATTTTACAATTTTAAATAATGAATATGATTTAATTTATAAAGATGAAAATAATCCTATATTAATAACTGGACAAAAAAGCCTCTTAAAAGAAGAAAATAATCCTGATGAAGCTTTTAGATATTTTAAAGAAGAAGGAGCTAATCAAAATATTTATACAATTTCCCTTATACATGAACCTGATAATTTTGAAAATATTAAAGGTACTTATAAAACTGATTTAGTTTTAGCAGGACATTCTCATAATGGTGAAATAAGAATTCCTTATCTAGGATCTTTAATTAAATTCGCTGGAGCTAAAACATATTCTGATAGCTTTTACCAGGAAGATAATACAGATCTTTATGTATCAAGTGGTCTAGGTACAAAGAAGTTCGATATAAGACTTTTTTGTAGACCAAGTATTAACTTTTTTAGATTATCAAATCAATAAACGAGAAATT
>CANQIM010000106.1 GCA_947624075.1 uncultured Bacilli bacterium
CTGGAAAAAATACATATTATGTATTAAAATAAAATTGATTGATTTACTATACATCAATTCGTCATGAGTGAAAGTTGTAGATATATTCCACAATCTCTCCATGTTGAATTCATTCGAACCGTTTAGGCTCGTTTTTTGTTGACAAAAATTTGACAATTAAAAAATTTTTATATAACAACTATAATAGTCAATATTTCATAATTTTCAGTCTTAAATTAGCATATAATCAAATACTTTTACATGATTTTAGACCATTGATTTTTACTTCTCTTTCTAATTTATTAACTTTTTTAATTAGCTTGAACCAAACAACCATACAAATTATTTAATTCTGTATACATTATAATTAGGATAGCATAAATCTAAAAAGGAAGGGGGATATAATTTGCGTAGAAATAAAATATTAATTCTTATAGTCTTTCTTGCAACTATTATTTTAATGGCAGTTGGTTATTCAACATTTGCTACGGATTTTACTATTGATGGAAATGCTGAAATTACTGGTGAATGGGATGTTAGAATAACGAATATAAAGGCCATTCAAGTACCGGATAGCTGTGATGCTGGAACACCTGTTTTTACTAAAGATTCTATTAAGTTTTCAGCTAAACTTAATAAACCTGGTGATGAAATTATTTATGAAGTAACCATAGAGAATTTAGGTACTATTGATGCAGAATTACAAACTATAATATTTACTGAAGAAATTGGTGGTATTGAAGAAATTAATTATACTACTTCTGAACTTAGTAAGTATTTGAATGTTGGTGATTCAACTACCTTCAATATTATGGTAACCTACGTTAAAGATACCAAAAGTATTCCCAATATTAAAACTAAAACATTAACTGGAACAATTCAATATGTTCAAAAAGAAAACTCTTAAAAATAAAAAATTATTTTTTCTTTTAATCATTTACACACTAGGTCATATCTTTTTATATACTAATAATTTTTATATTTATTTTATTAGCCCATTATTTTGGTTAAGTTTTCTAATCATTTTTTACCATCAAGGTTTAAAACTGCTGAACAAAAAGGAAATTAATATTACCTTTATTATATCTATTATTTTTTTAATTTTTTATTTAGCTAGTGGTTTTATTTTTGGCTTTAATAAAAATCCTAATAATCAAACATTAATTTATACTTTTAAAAATTTGTGGGAAGTTATTTTGACTATATTTGGTATTGAAATATTACGTTATAGTCTTATTAAAAGTAATAAAAATTCTTTTGAGTTTAAAACATTAATAACCATGACTATTATCATAAGTGAATTAAACTTTAAAACTTTTATTCTTTCTCATAATATTGTTTCTTTTCATTATCTTGCCTCTGTAATTATTCCAATTATTGCTCAAAATATTTTATTTACTTATCTATCTTTAAATTCAGATTATAATATTCCTATAATTATTAGACTTTTTAATGAAGTGCCGAAAATTATTTTACCAATTGTGACTTATAGTAATTGGTTTATTGAAGGTTCTTTTGCTATCATTAAAGTTATAATTATTTACTATTTATTTAAATATTTTATTTTTAACAAAAAAAGCATTCATCATTTCACAAATTTGACGATTCTTTATCCTTTGACTATTATTACTTCTATTCTATTAGTATTATTTATGCTTGGAATATTCAGTTATCAACCTATAGCTATTTTATCAAATAGTATGAATCCTATTTTTAATAGAGGCGATGTTGTCATTTATAAAAGAGAAGAAAATATTTCACCAGGAGATATAATTGTTTTTAAATATGAAAGTCAAATTATCGTGCACCGACTTATAAGTATAAATGAGTATTATATTACCAAAGGAGATGCCAATAATACCGTAGATTATATAA
The DNA here is from genome assembly GCA_947624075.1 of uncultured Bacilli bacterium. Classification (GTDB taxonomy): domain Bacteria; phylum Bacillota_I; class Bacilli_A; order RF39; family UBA660; genus CANRGD01. The sequence goes on from CANQIM010000106.1 coordinate 1,855, forward strand.
AAATTAAAAAAGAGGATATAAAAGGTGTTTATAAATTTCATATCAAATATTTAGGCTATCCTTCTATTTGGTTAAATGAGTTTTTTACTAAGGAGAATTAAATTGCAAAAAAAGAGAAAAAAATTAAGAATACTAATTACTTCATGTATTATTATTCTTTTGATAGGAATTCTTTTTTTAGAGGCAATGTATTTTAATAAAAATATTCAAAAGAATAATATATATAAATTAAAAAATAAAACATATTATGAAGTTACTTTAAAACCTAATATTTATTTTTCTAATAAAAAAATAAAAGCTAATAATTATTATATTGCAAATGCAATTAAATCTGTTGATATTTATTTTAATTACTATTTAAAGGACAAAACGAAAGAAAAAATTAATTATTCTTATGATATTACAGCTACTTTAAAAAGCTATGCTGATAATGGTACTAAATTAATTTGGACTAGAAATTTTAATTTAAAAAGTAAAAATAATATGAAGCAGGAAGAAATTAATATAAAAGAAAATTATAGTTTAAATTATCAATACTATGTTAATTATGTTAAAGCTTTTCAAGAATATTATAATATTAAAGCAGAAACTTATTTATATGTTAAACTTAATATTAAAATTAATGACAAAACTAATTCATATGTTGTATTAACGGTTCCTATTAATGAAAATATTGTAGAAATAGCAATGAAAGAAGATAATAGTTTTTTAAAGAATAGTAAGCAAAATATTGAACTTATTAAGATAATAATCTTTGATTTTTTAGCTATAGTTATCGTTATCGCAGTAAATAAAATTTTATTCAATAAAAATGATGAAGAAACTATTTTAAAGGAATATCGTGATATAATTATAGTGATTAAAAATAAACCTAATATAAATAGTAATAATATTATATATTTAACTAATTTAAAGGACTTAATGAATATAGCAATAAATAATAATATAAATGTCTTTAATTATCAAAATAACTACTACACAATCATAAATAATACATATTATGTTTATATTTTAAAGAAACTATAAAAGACATAGGAAATTAATTCTTATGTCTTTTTAATATAGAAAAATATTAACTTAATTTTAAAAGCTAATATTTTTTCTTTTTACTAGCTAATTTAAACTAGAGATTTTTTAAGATACTATTTTTTAAATACACCTTAATATTTAATTATCTTACTTTTAATAATTAGTCATATAAGGGAAAAACTTTGCACAATTCTTTTACTTTGTCATCAAGTATTTGGGACTCTGTTCTATCATCATCATGGACATTTAATAAGTCTTCTAAATTACATGTTTGAAGGTAATTTGCAACTTCTTGAAAATCATAATTGTAGCCTTTGGCAAGCTTTTTTATTAAATTTAAATATTTTTCATATTCGTTATTTTCATTTTTGTATTCATAACTAATATTATTATTAACTTCAACAACATATTTAGGGAGCATTAATTCTTTTTTTATTGCATATTCAGGAATCGGTATACTGTAAGCATTAAAGAAATCCTCTTCTAGATTATAAAAACCATACCCTAATGCCTTTCTTAAGATTTCGTTTGGAATATTTGCTACCATAAAAGCGATGTATTTATCTTGAGAATTTAGCGAAATATGATATTTTTTGAAATACTGCTCTGCTGATTCATAGTATCTAAAGAAATGAATATATGATTCATTATTTTCATATTTATGAGTATTTTCTCCTTCGACTATTGCTACTCTTTCAGATTTATTTTTATAAACATTTGTAATTTCTCTAGCAGATATTACTCTATATACCCTCATATATGTCTCCTTAAATCAAAACATTTG
>CANQIM010000107.1 GCA_947624075.1 uncultured Bacilli bacterium
AAATGCAGTACTTCATTAATCATTAAACTTTTTTCTGTCTCTTCTTCAATTCCTTTTGTAACTATATCAGGATCTGTACCTAGAACATCTTCTAAATGCAATTCATTACCTTCTCCATCAAAAGAAAGGGATGCATCGATACTAACTTCACTTTTCAACTTCTTATTTTTTCGTAAATACATAAGTATTTCATTATCAATACATCTAGAAGCATAAGTTGCTAACTTAATGTTTTTACTTTTACTAAAAGTATTAATTCCTTTAATCAAACCTATCGTACCAATACTAACTAAATCTTCTAAATCAACTCCTGTATTTTCATACTTTTTAGCTAAAAAGACAACTAATCTTAAATTATGTTCTATTAGTATATCTTTGGCTTTCAAATCGCCATCATCTTTTAAAGTAACATAATAGTCTTCCATTTCTTTAGATAATGGTTCTGGCAACATATCAGTTGCGCCCACATAAAAAACACTACCTACTTTTGTAAAAAGTCTTTTAAAAAATTCAATTATTTTTCTCATAATTCCTCCTTAAATTTATTAGGTAATATACATGATGCTCCATCTACATTAATTTTATCTTTACTAAAGCCAATTAAACAATTATTAAATTCTTTATCTTCAATAATTACTTTATCTGGTTTTAAGCAAGGAATTACTCCTGTTACATTTAAGGCTTTATAGGGAACATAAATATAATTAGCTTGTTTTCTTAACTTCATATTGACAAGTATTACACATCTTCTTTTATATGGGTCAACTAATCTATTACCAGTATCAATAAAACCTTCTAATTCATACATTTTTTTATTTAAATATATTTTAACTACATATTTATTAGAATATTTCTCTTTATATTTAATATGCTCTTTTATAAATAAAAATATTATAAAGATACTTCCTAATATCAATACAACAAAATTAATAAGATAATTATTTTTAAATACTAATAAATTCCCATCTTCATAGGTTATATCTAATAAGTAAAAACTTCCTCCCAAGATGATACTTATTAAATAGAAATAAGCTAAATTTTTACAGAAATTTCGTTTACCAAAACTAACTAATATTATAAGAATGCTTACTATAAATTTAAAGATTACTAGAATAGTAGAATTTATATCTATAAAAAGCAATATTAATGTTAGACTACCGGTTAAACTTCCTAAAAAAATTCTTATTAATCTTCCTTTCTCTTTTAAAACAATTTTGACACCATATAAAATTAAAAAATCTATGATGAAGTTAAGTAAGAAAACAATATCTAAATATATTTTCATGCTTATCACCACTTCTAATATACAAAGAAAAAAACGACTATTTTGTCGTTTTAGGTTTAAATTAAATTTTCTTTTTCTTAATAAATATTTTAATAATGTAACTTAAGAAAATTATCATTATTAGTACGAAAGCCCATTTTAAAATGGTGTTTATCAAACCACTACTATATCTATTTATAATTGAGAAAATATTTTCTGGTAAGTATTTACCAATTAAAGCACTTACATCTTTTAGGCCAATATTATTCTTAATAAAAGTTAATATTCTTAAAAATATATCTATAATAGCCATAGCATAAACAAAGGAATCAAATCTTTTAAAAAACATTACTACTACTAAAATGAGTATAATTAATATAACTAAATCAATGTACATCTAACCACCTCTATTATCTTAATTTTATCATAATTACTTTGAGGTGTCTAGAAAAAAGAAAAGACTAGACCAAAGTCTAATCTTTAAAAATTATTTTTAATTAATTAAATTTTCTTTTCTTAATTGTGTAACCTAATCCTAAACCACCAGCAATTATAGTTGCGATAATAGCAATTAGATTGATGTCTGCTGTATTAGGGATTTCTTCTAATTCGTCACCAGTAGAAGTAGAATCATCAGAATCTTCTTGTCTTAATTGTACTAATTTAGCATATAATGTTAAGTCTTTAGTCATAGGTGTGATTTCATAATCCTCAGGAACTTCTTCTGTCATTTCTTCATCAAAATATAATTCAAGTTTTTCTAAGTCTTCTTCACTTAATTCTGCTTTGTCTAATAATTCAGCAATAATTGCCTTTAATTCTTCATCAGTCATTTTGTGATTTTCTTTAAAAGTTCTTGATACTTCAATATCTCCATATACAAACCTTAAAGTGTATTCATGAACTCCTTTTAGATAAACAGTTACTGCTGCTACACTAGAATCATTTGCTACTGTATCAGTGTATTCCTTAGTTAATTCTTCATCAACATATAATTCAATATCTTCTTTTGTTAATTCTGAATCCTTTAGTACTTCTTCAACTAATTCATCAAGATATTTATCAGCAATTTTTCCATTTTCAACTGGTACCATATCATTAGTTGCAACATTATCACCATTTTTAACATTTAAAGTGATATATGGTATTACCTCTTTAGAATCATAGATAGTTCCAAAATCGCCACTCAATGGAAGAAGTCTACCTGCTCCTCTTTTATATGAAAATTTAGTTTTAGTAGTTGCAGATACAATTTTATCATTTTCTTTTATACCACCTATTCTAAATATAGGTTGTTGTCCACCCCATACTTCTATTTCAAGATTATCTACATATGAACAATTATTTTCATGTCCGTTTTGCCAATAATAACCATCAAAAATATATGGATAGCTACCACTATTTACTACTATTTTAGCAGTTCCAACATTTGCTTGATCAATTGCATGAGCAACATATGGACTACCAGCATTAATTATAACTGCAGTTTTACCAGTATAACCCTTTGAACCACTTGCGATAACTGCTTCTAAAACAGTACCACCATTGAATACAACTTCGGCATTATTAACAGTTCCACCATTGCCTCCACCATAAACAAATCCACCTTGTCTAGCATTTACAAATGTGCCATTACTATAAACTTGACCATCATAGCCAACAGTACCACCGTTAATAGTTACTTTAGCATTTTTAACGCGAGATTCATCACTGCTTCCATTAGTTCCACCATAAATGTTTTTAACTAAACCGCCATTCATGATTATTTCAGAACTTTCTACTGTAGCATTCTTACTACCACCATAAACGGTAACAGCTCTATATACATCATATTCAGTAGTTACTCCATCTTTTGTTACAGTAATATGAGCACCTTGTGGGTCTTTACCAACTGATGTAAGGAAATCTTTTACTTCTTGTGATAAGTCATCAATTACAACCTTACCACCATCTCCATAAATTTCTTCATAATTTTTACTACCCCAATTTTTATAAAGATCATTCTTTTCTTCTTGAGTTAATGCTCTAGCCTGTGTTGATGGAACTAATAGGACACCAGCCAAAAGCATAAAAACAAATAATAATACTTTTTTCTTCATACCTCTCTTCCTTTCTAAAAGTATTAGTAATAGAAGTTTTAATTACCTCTATTATCTACTATGATTATACCCCCCTCATACTGTTTTGTCAATAAAAAAAGAGAGTCTATCTCTCTAATAATCAGAATTTATAAAATAAAACTTTGTTTTTAAACCAGTTGCTGTGTTACTAGCAGTCTCAAAATAATTTCCATCAAAAATGGCTTTAGTTCCTAAAGGAGAACTTATAGTATACATGCCGTTTTTAGTCGGTGTGATAATCCATCTTTCTCTACTACTTCCAGCCAATCTTGGTCC
>CANQIM010000108.1 GCA_947624075.1 uncultured Bacilli bacterium
TTATATCTAATACCAAGTCTTCTTGCTTGAGCATCTGTCAAGTTTGAACAAGAACATACTTCAAAATATTTTTGTTGTCTTGGGCTCCAAGCTTCTATATCACAAGAGCGATACTTTAAATCAGCTAAATCCCCAGAACAACATACTAATTTTCTTACTGGAATATTCAAACTCCTAAATAATTCAACTGAATAATTCCACATCTTGTTATACCACTCTTCACTATCTTCCTTCTTACATAAGACAACCATTTCTTGTTTTTCAAATTGATGAATTCTATAAACTCCACGTTCTTCTATTCCATGAGAACCAACTTCTTTTCTAAAACAAGGTGAATATGAAGTCATTGTAATAGGCAAATCGCTTTCTTTTAAGATTTGATCTTTAAACTTCGCTATCATAGAATGCTCACTAGTTCCTATCAAATAAAGATCTTCCCCTTCTATTTTATACATCATATTCTCTTTTTCTTCAAAAGACATTACTCCGTTAACAGCATCCCCATGTATCATATAAGGTGGAATGCAATAAGTGAAACCTTTATCAATCATGAAATCCCTTGCGTAAGCAAGTACTGCTGAATGAAGTCTAGCAATATCTCCCATCAAATAATAAAAACCATTTCCTGAAACACGTCCTGCTGCATCTTTATCAATTCCATTAAAACTAGCCATTATATCAGCATGATATGGAATTTCAAAGTCAGGCACAACTGGTTCTCCAAAACGTGCTTCTTCAACATTTTCACTATCATCTTTTCCAATAGGAACATCATCAGCAATTATATTAGGAATTTTCATCATGATTTCTTTTATTTTTTTAGAGCTTTCTTCTTGAATATTTTCAAGTTCACTAATTTCATCACTCATCTTTTTAATTTCTTCTTTTAAAGCATTAGCTTCTTCAATCTTTTTATCTTTCATAAGCTGACCAATTTGGCCACTTTTTTTATTTTTATCTGCTTTCAACCCATCTGCTTTAGTTTGAGCTTCTCTATTTTTTATATCTAATTCATATACCTCATCAACTAAAGGTATTTTTTCATCTTGAAACTTCTTCTTTATATTTTCTTTAACTATTTTTCTTCCTTCTTCATCTCTTATTAATTTTATATCTATCATTTTTCTTCCTCCCAAAATAATTTATTTATATTTTTATAAAGTATTTTTTCTATTTCTTTTTCTGTAAATTTTTCTTTTAAAACTTCCGTAATTTCTTCTTTAATCGAGTTATAATCAAATAACTGTGGGCCATAGTCTTTTCCAAAAAAAACTCTATCAAAATCCATATCATCACTCGCAACACCAATATGATTTATACCAACTAAGTCTTTCAAATGTTCAATATGCTTCACATAAGCATCCCTTAGCTGTTCATCACTTGCCCTAGAACTTAAAACAAATTCAGAATAGGAAACAACTCCGATAACAGCATCAAACTCTTTCAAAGCTAGTATCTGATCATCATCTAAATTTCTTTGATTAGGACACTCTTTATAACAATTAGAATGACTTGCTATAACCTTTACTTTTTCACCCTTTTTCTTAAGCTCTCGCAAAAGTGTTAAAGTATCATAAAATGTTTGTTTATTCATATGAGATACATCTATACAAATACCCAGTGAAACAGCTTTAGTAATAAACTTACGTCCTTCCTCAGTGAGACCATAAACATCTCTATTACCAGAACCATACTTATTAGGATTATTCCACACCAATAAAATATTTCTAAGTCCTAAATTATATAGTTCTTCCAATTCATCTAAATCTTTAATATAGTCGCAACCCTCAATACTTAAAACAACATTATCTAAAGAAATATATCTTTGTAAAATCTCTTTAGCCGTCTTAAACATTTCAACTACATCTATCTCATCATAATTATCCCCTAATTCATCTTTCATTTCTTCTTCATTCATAAAATACAAATTAGCTATCAATTTCGAGACATTATCTAACCTATAATTCTTCATCCAATTATCTAAGTATGTATAATCCATTCTTAGATAGCACTGATAAATAACAGATAATAAATCATAATGCATATCAATCATTTTACTCAACTCCCAAATAAACAAAAAAGAATGATACCTAAAGGAGTGCAAAGAGCACGGTACCATCCTTCTTTTTTCTTAATTTGATAACGGTAATACCGGAAATTTCTTTCATCTATAGAGTAGATAAATAAGTATTTAATATCGTTTCCACCAACCACGACTTCTCTATAATTAAATTAACTTATTATTAGTTCTAATCATCGACCTGTTATTATTATATACCCAAATTTTTGATTTTTGCAACCTTTTAATCTAGGTAACAACTTTTTTTCAAATCAACTCTTCCTACTGATTTATAGTCAAAGTTAATTTTATCAATACTTAATTCTTCTTCTCTAATTTCATTAAAGCCTTTTTCACCATCCGACATACTGATAGAATATTCAATTACTCCATTATTATTAAATACTTTAACATAAGCTTTCACTGCTTTATCATCAAAAGTTAATATATTTAAATCAGAACTTATATCACCAAATACAAAGTAATGCACCGAGTTTGGTAACAAGCTTGTTTCTCCAGAACATTCAAATTTACCTTTTTGTACTCCACTTTTTACTCTATTTACCACTGCTCTTGCATTTTCAACAAACAACTTATCTTCAGCATTATTAAGAATTGAATTTCCAGAAGTAAACAATGAATATCCAAAACCACCTACACCAACAACTAAGAAAATTATAATTACATATAACAATCTTTTTCTCAACTTAAATTCCTTTTCAATGGCATGTTCATCTGTCAAATCTGTATAATTTACACCATTATAATTACTAACTCCAAAAGCAATTACTGGTAACATAAATATATTAAATAGCATTGTCAAAAAAGGATTTTTATTAAACTTCTTACCTAATTGAAAAAAGACAGCTAATATGAAAAAAAAGTTAACAATAGGTATAAAATATAAAACTACGTATATCATTTTTTCAAAGACAATGTCAGTCAACACACATACATTATATATCGGTATAATTGCTGACCACCATGGCCTATTTGCTTTCATATTGATTACTTCTAAAGAAACGACATAAATATTTAAAATAGATAAAACTATAAATATATAGAAGATTGCTCCAAAATCAACTACTTTTAAAGCTCCTAGCAACAATCCAAGTCCATAAGTAAGCAAAAACCACAAAGAATTTACAATTAAAAACATTTTTTTATTTCCTGTATTAGTTGCACTTTCTGAAACATTAGCTTTAAAAGATGTACCTGTCTCTATTTTACCTGAACCAACTTCATACTTTTTATTTTCTAAAGGAGCAAATTCTTTCATCTTTTGATTATCTGGATGATCATAATTTAAATTACCACATTTCATACAGTATCTAGCACTACTTTTCATTGGTGCTCCACATCTTGAACAATATATTGTATAATCTTCATCCATATAAAATCCTCCCAATATTTCTATTCTAATCAAATACATTATAAACTAATCTTTATTTTAAAGTCAATTTTCTTCCAAAGAAAAAACATTAATAA
>CANQIM010000109.1 GCA_947624075.1 uncultured Bacilli bacterium
ATTACTTTTTTTCTTTTTGATGTTTTTTAGGCAATTCTTTTTCTTTTTTAGGACATAAGCTAAATATAATATGATGTTTTCTAGAGTCAAAAGATGTTATTTTTGCTTTTATTTCATCGCCTACTTTATATTTGATATTTCTAGTAGCATCTATCAATAAGTTTTTATCGACGTCATAATTATAATTTCCATCTAATTGAATTATACCTGTTAAATTATTTTCTGTTCTAATAAATATTTTATCATCCATTATAAAATCTATTACAGCTGTCAATTCTTGATTAAAAAATTCACTAGCATATTCTTTTAAAAGTAAATAGTCTATTTCTTGTTCAAATGATTCTGCTTCTTGTTGACGATTAGATAATTCTTTTGAAATAGTAGCCAATTTAGGACGCATTTTTTCTAATAATTCTGTATCGATTCCTTTTTCTATAACTTCTCCTAAAAAAAGATGGTTTAATAAATCAGGCCCTCTTCTAATTGGCGATGTAAATGTAGCATAATAAGATAGAGCTAATCCATAGTGTCCTTTATTAATATCTTCATAATAAGCTCGTGGTAATGATTGCAAAAAGATGTTGGATAAATACCTAATTTCACTACTAGATTTATTTTTACAAACCTCTTCATAGTATTTTTGTAAAAGTCGTGGATTGTTTAAATCTTTTATCTTTTTAAACCGTTGAATTAGTGGTTTTAATTTAGCATTTAAAATATTTATTTTATCTAGTTGAGGACATTCATGATTTCGATATACATATGGTAAGTTTAACCAATAAGCATATTCAGCTAAAGTTTGATTAGTAGCAATCATAAAGTGTTCAATTATCTTTTGGGCTGGCCCATCATTTCTTTCTGAAAGAGAAATAGGTTTGCCATTTTCATCTAATTCAAAAATATATTCAGTTGATGTAAAAGATGTGCTGCCTCTTTTTATTCTTTCTTCTTCAAGCTTATTAGCTAAATTATGCATATTAACTAAAGTATTATAAAATGGTAAATAAGAGCTGTCAAAATTAACGCCATTTAGTAAATCATTTACTTTATCATAAGACATTTTTTTATTACTTCTAATTACACTATTATGTAAAGAGAAATCTTTTAAGATACCTTCATCAGTAAACTCCATTATTAATGTTTTAGTCAATTTATCTTCATTAGGATTAAGGGAGCATAGCCCATTAGAAATAATTTCTGGTAACTCTGGAATAACCATATCACCAAAATATATACTAGTACCTCGGCGAAGATAATCTGCAAAAAGAGCTGTTCCTGGCTTTACATAATAACTTACATCAGCAATGTGAACGTATAAGCGATAACCATCCTTTGTTTTTTCTAAAGAAACCGCATCATCTAAATCCTTAGCATAAGCTGAATCTATCGTAAAAGTTTCTAAATTGCGTAAATCAAGTCGTTTAGCTATTTCGCAAGCAGGAATTTCTTTTTTTAATTTATTAGCTTCTTGTAACACTTTAGCATCAAAATCAAAAGATAAGCCTCTATCAATTGCTTGAATTTTTATCTTATCACGAGGTGTTTGTCTATCTTTATCTATTCTTTCAATTAAATTAAGTGTATAATTGCCAGCTGTTTTTTCTAAAGATACAGAAGCTATAATTTGATCATCTTCTTCGTGAGGATAATCATCTTCAAAAGAAATATTGAACTCCTCAGTACCTATAGGATGCCATTTACCATTTTTATACTTGAAAACATGTTTATTATTTTTTCTTTCTAAAATGTTTATTACTCTAGCTGAAGGTTTGTTGTTATTATCAAAAGTAACTAATAAATTTACTTTGTCCGATGGATATGCTCCATTTAAATTCTTTTTATTAATATAAATTTTACTTAAATCTTGTTCAAAGAAGTAGGTATCATTTTTTACATCACGATTTATAATACCACTCGTAAGATATTCTTTATTATGCGAAGCATTCAGTGGTTTTACTACTCTAATTATTCGGCCAAAGCCATGTTTAGGATGTTTTCTTTTATCTAGTTCTTCAACAACAAAGACAATATCAAAAACTTTAGCATTCTTAATATCATCAATAGTAATTATTCGGTCATCAACCTTTATGTAGTAATTTCCTTGATTAGATTCCATTAAGCAACCACTTTTTAAATAAGAGTCTTCTGGAACATGGACAAAAGATTTATTATTAAGACAAAATATTTTACCTCGTATTTCTAAATCATTTAAACAATTATAAAAACTTACGCGATTGAAAGAATTGATATTAAAAATTTTTTCTAAAGTAGAAATTTCATATATTTTATTATGAGTAGCAAAAAACTCTTCTAATTTTTTAGCAAGTTCATCTTTTTCATAATGGGAATAATAGCGACCATTTTTTTGGAAAATAACATTCTGAGTAATTAAATTATCTAAGGCATTTAAAAAGGTTTCTTCTTCAGAAGGGGTAATTTGAAAAATTCTTTTTAATTGATGTAGAGTAAACATCTTCTTTGACAAGTAAAAGAACTTAGTTATTTTCTCTTCTAATTCCATTATATCACCCCTGAATATGAAAAAACTCTTCAAGTAATACTACAAGAGGAGTTCATAAAAACATTTTCTCACTTCAAATTTTTAAAAAATTATTAATCTACCTTAACCCTCTATATAGTAAATATATCTATAACAAATATATCATTAATAATTATATTAATCAATTAAAAATGAGAAAATTTATTGTTAATAATTCCAAGATGATGGAACATTTATTAAGGAACCAAGTCCTATAAATCCTTCATTAAAACGTTGTTTTCCATAGTTATAAAAACTATTAATATCACTACAATTAGTATCATTAAATAAATTACAATCTAAAAGTGTAAAGTGTAAATGGTTGCCATAGGCAATACCCGTTTGGCCCATTTTACCTATAGAATCATTGATAGTAACATTTTTTCCAACATATAGTCCTTGGGCGTAAGATGATAGATGAACATATTCAGAAGTATAATAATTACCATCTATATTATGAGAAATAGTAACAATCAAGGCTCCTGCACTATCAGAAAATATTCCTGATATCACTCCATCAGCAACAGGATAGATATCTTCCATGGCACCTCTTGGACTAGTAATATCATAAGCAATATGATTGTAATGAGGGTATTGACTAACTTCACCAATTCGTGTTGGAAAATGCCAAATATCTTCATTTGTTACGATTTTGGAAGCTTTTGATTCTTGTTCAACTGGCTTCATAGCTGTTTCTGTTAGTAAACCAGTATATAACTTTTTATTAAATACAGAGTCTAATATAGTATTAGGATTATTTTTTACATCAACCACTGCCTCAGTAATGTCAACTGTATTGTCATAATGAAAAGCTAAATCAGCAAATTTAATATTTCCTAGATTTGTATATACTTCTAGGCCAATTGCTAAAAGCATAAAAGCAACAGATGTCATAATAATAGCTTTTCCTTTCATGATGTATGTATTCATAATTACTCCCCCAAAAAGATAGGTGTTATTATATAACATTTGG
>CANQIM010000110.1 GCA_947624075.1 uncultured Bacilli bacterium
AATGTGAAATTGGCTGAAGTATTAAATACTATTCAGCAAACTATTTTAGAAATGTCAGAAGGTAATTATGTAATAAATCCTAACCCTTTACTTTATAACGATTTGGATGGTAAATTAATTAATATAAATAATGTTGTTAAATTTTCTGGACTTATGAATGGCAGTAGAGTTATGATCAAATAATTGACTAAACTAATAACCCTATGCTATAATGTGGTCGTTCTTAAGGGGTGTTATTATGGTTAATAATAGGGATGTTTCAGAAGATGTTTTGAAGATTTTGGAAAAGGCTTCAGTAATATATAATATATTGAAAGAATATCAAATTAGAATTGATTTAGATTGCAATGGTTACGTTAATATATTGAGTTCTGAAATTAATAATAATGACAAAAAGATATTGAGCATTTTTTTAAGTTTTTTCTTTGTAGATTGCGATACTAAAAAAATGTTAAAAGACTATAATGTTGATTTGGGTAATGTTTTAGATTTAATATATGATGGTAATAGTAATAAATTATTTAATGATTATGAATTAAGAAACCTTATTTATATAGCTGAGCAAAATGATGTTGAAAATGATTCTGATATAGAAACTATTGTTAAACAAATGTGTGAAGATTATGCTTATTTATCTGCTGAAAGATTGTTAGTTCTTTTATATGAATCTTCTTATAGTGGATCACGTCTTATTAATTTATTCTTACCTTGTGTTTTAGAAAGCTGTTCACCTTTTTCGGATGCTAAGTCATTGTATGAGCTTTTTTCTAGAAGAGCAACAGAAATTGAAAGAGAAAAAATGGAAAAAGATCCTTATATAAAAGAGAAAGATAATAATTTGAATGAAAAGTATTCAAATGGTTTTTTTTCGATACTTGGCTTAAATCATAAAAAGGAAAATAAAAGTGATAATATTACAAAAAATGGTGAATATTTGACAGATATTACATTTGATAGTAATCCTGCTATTGGTCGTGAAAAAGAACTAGAAAAGGCTAAAGTTTCTTTACTTACAAAAGATAAATCCTTAATATTAGTAGGCCCTGGTGGAGTAGGTAAAACGGCTATTGTTGAAGGAATAGCTTATGATATACAAAAAGGTAATGTACCTAATAAGCTTAAGGAGAAAAAAATTTTTGCTCTTAATACAGCTGACTTAGTTAGTGGTTGTAAATACGTTGGTACTTTTGAAGAAAAAGTAGAAAAAATTTTTGATAAGATAATTGATGATGGGGATACAATTGTTTTTATTGATGAAATACATACTGTTTTTGGACTAGGAGCAGGATCTAATTCTACATTAGATTTTGCCAATATATTAAAATCATATTTAAGTAGAGGAAAGATTCAAATTATTGGAGCTACTACTAATGAAGAATATGATAATATTGTAGCAAGAGATTTGGCTTTTAAAAGAAGATTTGAGCGATTAGATGTGAAAGAGCCGATTGCTGATTTATTGCTGAGAATAATGAATGAAGTAATAAAGAAATATGAAAAGAATTATAATATTAAATTTTTAAGTAATGATGCAGAAAAAGCTTTTGTTTTAAAGCAGGTAGTTAGTGTTACGGAACAAGCTAAAAGAATTTATTCTGATAAAGGTAGTAATCCAGATTTAGCTATTTTAATATTAGAAAAGGCTTTTGCTTATGCTCTTTATAATTCACACCAAATTGTAACTAAGGAAGATATAGTTACTTCTATAATGGATTGTGATAAGATTTATGAAAGTGTAAGAGAAGAAGCTAAAGATACTATCCAGAGAAGATTACAAGATAGGGACATAAAAGAAAAAGTTAAAATAATTAGTTTTGATAATTATAGAAATAAAACTATTTGATTTACAATAGTTTTTTTAGTATACTTTTGAGTAGGTGATATCATGGGATTATTTAGTAAAATAAAAGAAATGTTTAAGGGTCAAGATAAGCAAGAAGAAGTAGTTAATGAGGTTAAAGAAGAGATAGATTTAGAAAATGAAGAAGCTGATTTAGAAGAAAGCAAAAAAATAGAAAAAGATGAAAGAAGAAATGATGAAAGTTTAGATTTAAAAGAAGAACCTAAGAAAGAAAAAATTGATAAGAAAAAAGAAGTAGAAAAAGATGTCAAACGATATGAAAAGGGACTTACTAAGTCAAGGGAAGGATTTGTATCTAAACTAGTTAGTTTAACTAATAGATATAGTAAAGTAAATGAAGAATTCTTTGATGAACTAGAAGAAATTTTAATTATGGCTGATATTGGTGTTAATACCGTTATGAACTTTATTGATAGACTTAAAGATAGAGTTCGTAAAGAAGGTTTAACTGATCCTAGTGTTTTGAAAGAAATAATAGTTGATGAATTATTTATTATTTATGTTAATGATGAAGTTTTAAGTAGTAAGATTAATTATAATGAAAACGGACCTACTGTTATTTTATTTGTAGGAGTAAATGGTGTTGGCAAAACGACGACTATTGGAAAACTTGCTTATAAATTGAAAAATGAAGGTAAAAAAATTTTGTTAGTTGGAGCTGATACTTTTAGAGCTGGTGCTTATTTGCAATTAAAAGAATGGTCAGAGAAGATAGATGTTGGCTTTTATGGAAAAGAAGAAGGTAGTGATCCAGCAAGTGTTGTTTATGATGGACTTGTAAAGGCTAAGGATGAAGACTATGATGTAGTATTAGTAGATACAGCTGGAAGACTACAAAATAAAGTTAACTTAATGAGAGAATTAGAAAAGATAAATAAAGTAATAGATGGTTTTATTGAAGGTGGCGCAAACGAAACTTTATTAATACTTGATGCAACTACAGGACAAAATGGTATTAGTCAGGCTAAAGCATTTAAAGAAATAACTAATATTACAGGAATAGTTTTAACAAAACTTGATGGGACAGCTAAAGGAGGAATAGTTTTAGCTATTAAAGAAGAAGTTGGATTGCCTGTTAAATATATAGGTTTAGGTGAAGCTAAGGAAGATTTAACAGTATTTGATATTGAAAAGTATATATATGGATTATTTAAAGATATGATGTAGGTGTCTTATGAAGAAAAATTTCAGTATATATTTACAAATGCTTTTATTAGTGGTTGTTCTTGTTTTTTTAGTACTTTTCTTATTTGTTAGTAAAAAATATTTTAAATTATTAGAACTATTTCTTGGAATAGGACTTATTGTGATGGCTTATAATACACAAAAGTATTATCAAAATAATAGAGCAACTATTTTCTACTTGGTTTTTGGTACTTTGTTATTAGTATTTGATTTATTGATGTTAATTGGAGATTAGTATGGAAGAATTATTATATTATAACGAATTGTATGATTTGTATGGAAAGTTATTGACAACTAAGCAACAAAAATATTTTGAAGATTACTATTTTAATAATTTAAGTTTTACAGAAATGGCAGAAAACTATCAAGTTAGTAGAAATGCTGTTTTTAAGCAATTACATATTACAGTAGAAAAATTAAAAGA
>CANQIM010000111.1 GCA_947624075.1 uncultured Bacilli bacterium
TTTCTTGTGATATGTTATCACCTCCTACTGTATTATTATCTAAAACTTGTATTTTTCATTTTAAATTTTAATTTTATTCTAAAAATTAAAAAGATGACAAAATAAATTTTGCCATACATTTTAATAATCACACTAATAATTATTTTTATAATTCTATTTTTGAATCATTATGAAGTAATTAAGACATTTATCACCTATAAATTACTAACACTAAAAAAGAAGCCTTTTAGAAATCAGCTTCTTTCATTACATATTGATAAATCTTATCGATATCTTCAACATAGAATTCGCTCTTAACCTCGTTTACTTTTACATAAACAACTGGTTTTTCTAAAGCATCTCTAGCATCCAACAATTCATTAAAGCTTAATACTTTAATTAATTTCTTATCAGGATTTACTTCATAACCGTTTCTTGCAACAACGATTACTCTATCATATTCTCTTAATATTTGACTTAATTTACGTTGATATTTACTCTTAGAATTAGATACCTTTAATACTAAAGTAATTAACTTAATAAGAATTACTAATCCAACTAAAGCACATAATGTACCAATTCCTGCTGAAACATAATTACGAGTTGTCCATTTCTTATCTTCTTTAACGATATTCTTATTATCAACTAAAGTTTGACTCTTAGAAATACCATATGTTTGAATTCCTAAAGGAATTGTCAATGATGAAACTCTTCTTGGACCAGTGCTTTCATTTAAGTATAGAATTACATCTAGATAAGCATCTGAGTTTAGAGAATATCTACTCTTATAACTTGTTACATAATTATTATATTCTTTGAAGTCTACATCAATATTAGAAGTAAATTGAATTGTATCATTTTGATTACTAACCTTAGTATTTGGAACTAAAACGTCTTCAGAAGTATATAATACTCTTTCATTATTATCACGATCAACTATTTTTAGAGAACCAACTACATAGTAATCTAAACTATAATCAATTGGGCTTGATAATTTAGCTGTATAGTTGAAAGTAACTGGAACATTCTTAGTTATTAAAGAAAGATATTGCATATCTTGTCCTAAACAACTTTCTGCATAATCATCATTTTCTTCTAGACAAACTTTATAATCAACATTACTGCTTTCACTGTAGTTAACAGACTTACTCTCACTATAAGTAACTGCTTGAATTACGAAGAAACTAGATATTCCTAAGAAAAGGATTGATAATAATACCATTGACATAACACGCATTTCATAGCTAAGATAGAAACCACTTCCTAAGCTACTAGCTTCATTAGAGTTATTACTTTCCTTTTTAGAAGACTTATTATCCTCAAACTCTGTAGAGTCTGTTTCATCGCCTATAGATATAGAAGCTTCATATTCGAAATCTTCTTCACCAGTAACATCCTCTGAATCATCTTTTTCTTCCTTTTCATTTTTACGATGATTATTTCCATGATGATGTTTATTATGATTATTTTCTTCATCATCATTTGAATTTTTATCTTCTTCATGTTCTTCAACTACTTGCTCTTTTTCTTCATCATCAGTATTTTTTTGTTCTTCTTTTTCCTCTTCATCCTTAGTATTAATGTCCATGTCTTCTTCATCGTTTAAAAAATTAAACTTTTCGTCTTTTTCTTCATTTTTCATACTAGTTATCACCACCTAAAATCCATTCATTTAGTTTTACTGTAGGCCATCCTATAAATCTAAGTCTAAATTTATATTTGCCAACGATATCTTTGTCTTCAACCAACCAACCATCTCTCTCTGCGTTGTAATCACCTTTGGTGTGGTAATATCTGACTCCTTTAATATTTTGTATCTCAACAACTCTGTGAACCAGAATAACACCCTCTTTTCTAAAAGCAATTATATTGCCCTCGGAAACCTTCTTATCATTTTTATCTAAAACAACAACATCACCTTTGTTGATTGTTCCAGTCATACTTTCAGAACCTATAGTAAGTGCTAAAAACCTACTCACACCACTAACCAATAATATCATAATTGATAAGACAATTACAAGAGCAACGGTTACTACTATGCCCAGTCTTCTTCTCTTTAAATCTCTTCTACTATCTTTAATCTTTTCCTTTTTAGAGAAATATGATTTATTGATAGAAAACATTAAGACTAGTGGAATTATAGTTAAAACAGTATTTGTTAAGTAGTCCCCCAAATTTGGAATTATAGGAACTATATATGCAGGTAATTCCATTATAAATCTATATACAATATTATTAGTTACTGATGTTGTAATAGCTAGATAAGTAAGTAGAATATTTTTACTTAAGATCGGTAATATTACAGTAAACACAGTATCTAGAAAATCTAATCTCGAATTAATTTGCCCTAAAGAGAACTTAGTCGCAAACTCAATCGCAGAAAAGACGATTACAGAAATTACTATTCCTGGTTTAAAGTATTTACACTTTTTTAAAAGTGTTACTCTAGTTACTTCTAGTATCACTATAAATATAGTTTGAGTTATTACATTACCAAGTATTCCTTTTAAGGTTGTAGAATAACCTGTCCTTAAGAAACCTATAAAATAACCTAATATATAAGTTATTAAGTAATATAAAATAGCCCAAATCATTATAGTTAGCAAAACATCTTTTGAAGCTCTTTCTTCCCTTTGATGAAATCCTAATAGCCATATACTTAATCCTAGGGGAACAAGTAAAATAGCTAGATATACTGGCATATTGAAACCTTTAATTATAAAAAATGTAAAGATTACTATAATTGCTAGCAAAGATTCAATCAAAAGAATTCTTCGAGATTCTTTTTTCATAAAATCTCCCCTTTTTATGTCGTTTGATTAAATGCCATAGTTAACTTTATATTTTTAGCTCTTACATCATCATCTGGTATATTAGTTGTTGTACTTTTAAAGCTTACTACTAATGCCATGTGTTTAGTGATCTTACCATTTATTTGGTCGTTAACATTAACTGTTCCTGTTCCACTATCACCAGTATAGTTTAAGGCAAAGTTTAAATTACTACATAACTTAGTAGCATTAGTTGAAGCATTTGCACCAGAGTTTAATCCTTCACATGTTATGCTATTTCCTGTTGCATTAGGCATTGTGATTGCTGTAATTTTAGCATCTATTCCTCCACCATTAACAACATCAAATGTATATGTACATTTATCAGTTGCTGCTTTTAAAGTAGCTGCAATATTTAGTGTAGAACCATTACTAATTGATGGTGTTCCACAGTCCGCACTACCTGTTGGAGTTCCTTTAGCACTAGCAAAGTGAACGTCCCATCCAGCATTGGTAACAGAACCTGAGCCTGATACTTTCAATGAAGCACCTAGTGCAGAATATGCTACAGTAACACAAAATAGAGTAACAGTCAAGCCTATTAATGACATGATTTTTGCTGATTTATTATATCTCACTGCCATCACTCCTACCTAGTATATTAAAAGTATACCATAAATATTTTTACATGAAAATACTTTTTT
>CANQIM010000112.1 GCA_947624075.1 uncultured Bacilli bacterium
TAAGAGTCATTAAAAACAAAGCTAATGTTGAAAAACTTCTTGAATTATGTAAAAAATATGGCTATGGAAAAATCAATGAAGATTGTTATTTACAAGAATATGCTAATGAAATTATTAAAGAATATGAAAAGTTTTATCATAAAAAGAAAAGTACTATAAAAATTTACAATACTGTAAATAATTTAATGAAATTAAAAAAGCCAAGTAAAAAACTAGGTACTACCATCATTTTAAGTACTCTTATTGCTATAGGCACCATTAATTTAGTTGAATTAAAACCTAAATTAGAAAAAGTAACAATATCAGTTGATGATGAAAACAATGATGAAAATGATAATTCTATCTATGAAGATAATGAGGAAGTAGCATTTCCTATCAATATCGAAAAGAAAGTAGAAAATAACAATATTCAATTAGAAGAAGACAAAATCCAATTTGAAGCTGGAACTATAACGTCAAAAGAAACTGAAATGGAAGAAGAGCATCAAACAGAAAGTGAGCTTGAAACAAATAATGAAGAGAAAGCAAAAGAGTTAGGAAACATGCTTGAAGATACTAAACCAGAATTTGTCTTTAACTGTGAAAATGAAGAACCTGGAAAATTTGAAAACGCTAAACAGTATGCTGATATTTTTGAAAAGTATGGGCAAATGTATGGAATTGATTCTAAACTCTTAATGGCTATTGCGGCCCAGGAAAGTGGAGGCAACCATTATGACTTTCTTTATAACTACCCAGCTGTTGGTATTATGCAAATAGAAAGAAATGCCCATATCAATCAAGAAATTACAGCTTATAATCATTTAGATGGAAGTGAAGAAACTTATCTAATAACAGATGACTCCCTTACTAATTTAGAATCTAATATAAAAGTTGCCGCTATGCTTTTACAAATTTCTTTAGAAGCAAATGATTATAATATTCCATTAGGTATACAAACATATAATTTTGGTACAGGTTATATTTACCAAGCATTAAGAATGTGTGAAGACATAAGTGGTATTCCAATATCAGAAATGAAAAACAATATGGAAGAAACAGAATGGCGCTACTACCGTGAATTTTTAAATATTGGCGATCCCTATTACGTAGAACATGTATTAAGATTTTTAGCAAGTGATGATGAAATAACAGTTAAAAATAGAAAAGAACAAGATATAACTTTGAAAATAACAAATGAAGCGGAAAAAAATAAAACATATTAAAATCTTTCCTCAAAAATAAGGAAAGATTTTTTTATAAATTGCCACTTACTAAATCAACAATTCCTTTTTTCAATAGTTCTAAATAACTTAAAGGTGTTATTGTTTCTGAGATAACCAGATCACCAGTTGCTACCACATTACCTTTTTTCAATACTTTAATTTTACCTACTTTACTTCCTTCATTAATAGGTAACTTTATTTTATCTACATCAATTTCATAAGAATATTTTTCTTTTTCTAAAACATTTTCTACTACTCCTAAATTATCTTTTAAAATAATAGAAACAATCTCTTTATTAGCCTTGTCCATTTTTATTTTTTTTACTACTTCGCCTTTTTTTCTTAAAACATTTAATTTAACAGTACTAAATCCATAATCTAACAAAGCCATTGTCTCATTATTTCTAACCTTACTATCATTTTCGCCTAAAACAATTCCTATTAAACGTAAATCTCCTCTTTTAGCAGTTGCAGCTAAACAATAACCTGCTGCATCAGTATGTCCCGTCTTTAAACCATCTGCTCCTTCATAAAATCTTACTAGTTTATTAGTATTAACCAACCAAAACTTATTTTCTGTATCTTCTCGTAAATAGTCTTCATATAATGCTGAAAATTTCAAAATATCTGGATGATTAACCACCAATTCTCTCGCAATCATTGCCATATCATATGCACTAGAGTAATGATTTTCTTGATCTAATCCCGTACAGTTTGCAAAATGAGTATGCTTAAGACCTAATTGTTTAACTTTTTTATTCATCAATTCAACAAATTTAGCTTCTGTTCCCGCTATTACTTCTGCCATTTGAACTGTTGCATCATTACCACTAGCCATACTAATACCTTTCATCAAATCTTCAATAGTAATTTTTTCTCCTTCTTCAATATAAATTTGAGAACCTCCCATATCAGCTGCATTTTTACTTACAATTACTTCTTGATTCCATTTAATATTACCCTTTTCTATTTCTTCTAAAATAATTATTTGTGCCACCATTTTTGTCATAGAAGCAACAGCTACTTCCTTATCTTTCTCTTTTTCATAAATTATTTTTCCACTATTTGCGTCTATTAAAATACCACTAGTAGCATTTTTTATTAAAACGTCTTCATCCCCTTCTAAAGCAGAAACATTAAAAGGTACAAGTAATAATATTAATAAAAATAATCCTAACTTTTTCATTTTTATCCTCCTAAAATTTATTATGTTTTTTCCTATGAAAATATTCATAATTCTAAATTTTAGTGCTATTATTAAATAAAGGAAGTGTTTTATGAATAGTAAAAAGAAAAAATTAAAATTGAAAAAGAAAAATCTTTTCATTCTCTTAATAATTATACTTTGTATAATAGGTACTTCTTTTTTTCTTATTAATAAAGAAACTAATTCTAAAAAAACAGTTTCTAATAGTAAAAACATATCTAAAAGAAAAGAAAATCCTAAATTAAAAGAATTAAACTATATTAATGAAAAATTAGATTATTTCAAAAATGACTATATAGATAGATATATTGCCTATAAAAAAGCTAACCCTTCTTTACCACTCGAAAAAGTAATTATAAATGTAAATATTGGATTAGATTACCCTTATTATGAAAATGTCCATGAGTCAAAATATTTAAATACTTCATACATGATAGTTAATAAATATAACTCTTTAAGTAAAGATTACATACCAAAAGACTTAGAAGTAATTGATAGTCAATATTCGAATGGCGAAAAATTAATGGTTAGCTATGCTAAAGAAGCTTTTGAAAAATTAGCTAGTACTGCTCAAAGTGAAGGCTATACTATCCTAGCCATGTCAACTTATCGTAGCTATGATTATCAAAATAGTCTTTATAATAGATATGTTTCCCTAGATGGACAAGCTGAAGCAGATACCTATTCTGCCCGTGCTGGTTACTCCGAACATCAAACTGGTCTTGCAGCTGATGTTTATAATAAGGAAAAGTCTTATACTGAATTTGAAAATACTAAAGAATTCACTTGGATGCAAGAAAATGCCTACAAATTTGGTTTCATCTTAAGATATCCTAAAGATAAGGTTGCCGAAACAGGCTATATGTATGAACCTTGGCACTACCGTTATGTTGGTGAAGAAATAGCCAAATATATTCATGAGAAAAATATTACCTATGAAGAATACTATGTAAAATTTATTGAAGAAAAAAAATAAACCTTAACTG
>CANQIM010000113.1 GCA_947624075.1 uncultured Bacilli bacterium
TTGATGGAACAAAAATTGATGGCTTGTTAAAATTAAAAGATTATATTGCTCCAAAATCAGTTTGGTTAATTGGTGGCGATGGCTGGGCTTATGATATTGGTTATAATGGAATTGATCATGTTTTAGCTAATAAAGAAAATGTAAATATTTTAGTTTTAGATACAGAAGTTTATTCTAATACAGGTGGACAATCTTCAAAATCAACTAGAGTAGGAGCTGTTGCTAAATTTGCATCAGTTGGAAAGCAGACGGCTAAAAAAGATTTAGCTAAAATGGCCCTTACTTATCCACATGTATATGTTGCGACTATATCTTTAGGAGCTAATCCAAATCAAGCAATAAAAGTATTAAAAGAAGCAGAAGCTTATGATGGTCCTTCTATTATAATTGCTTATGCACCTTGTATTGCTCAAGGAATTATTAAGGGAATGAAGAATAGTATTAATGAGGAAAAGGAAGCTACTTTATCAGGTTATTTCCCATTATTCCATTACAGTCCTTTAAATCATGAATTTAAGATGGATAGTAAAGCTGATT
Source organism: uncultured Bacilli bacterium (assembly GCA_947624075.1). GTDB lineage: Bacteria > Bacillota_I > Bacilli_A > RF39 > UBA660 > CANRGD01. The sequence goes on from CANQIM010000113.1 coordinate 538, forward strand.
TTTCAAAGTATGATGAATTTATAGTAGGTGAAGATAGATATAGGTCTTTGAAGAAGCTATCAAAAGAAGCCGATAAATTGTTAGCACAAAATAGAGAAAATGCTCAAAGTAGATATGATTATTATGTTTCATTAGAAGAAACTGAGGAGACTGAATAATTATTTATAAACGAAAAAAGATGTTTCGGCAAACATCTTTTTTGTTTTTAATCTAAGAGGTTGCACCCCCTGAGGGCAACCTCCAAAAAGAATAAAAAGGGGTTGGCTAGTGTGATACTAGCGACCAATTCGCCTAATTCCGAATTGGTGATTACTATACTAACCGAATTTAATTCATTTGTCAACAAAAAAGTTAAAAAAAATAAAAAAAATTTTGAAGTTTTTTTGAAGCCTAAATTTATATTAAAAAGGTGTGTTATTTCTTTTGAATTTATGAAGTTTTTTTGGCTTTATTCTTGGAAAAAATGTTGAAATATGTTATAATATGCCAAGAAGGAAGTGATACCTGTGACAGAATTAAAAGATGTAAAAGGTGTAGGTCCTAAATCTCTTTCTTTGTTAAATAAATTAAATATTTATACAATAGAAGACCTTGTTACACATTATCCATTTAGATACGATATTTTAGAGAGAAATGATCTTTCATTAGTTGGTGATGGAGAAAGGATAGTAATTGATGGGAAAGTAGAAAGTGTTCCAATTTTGATGCGCTTTAAAGCTGGACTTAATAAGATGAACTTTCGATTAGTTACAAATTCTGGTGTAGTAGGGGTTTCTATTTTTAATAGAGCATTTTTAAAGAATCAACTTTTAGTTGGGACAGGTATTACCGTTATTGGAAAACTTGATAAAACTAAAAATGTTATTACAGCTTCTGATATAAAGTTAGGTGTTTTGACTAATAAAGTTAAAATTGAACCAGTTTATCATTGTACAAGTGGTTTAACTAATAAGAATTTGTCTACCTATATAAATATGGCTTTACTTACTTGTGGTAAAGAAATACCTGACTATATTCCACAAGAATATGTGGAAAAATATAATTTTTTAAATAAGAAGACAGCTTTAAATATAATTCATAATCCTTCTACTGATGAAAAATTAAATGAAGTTAGAAATAGATTAAAGTATGAAGAATTGTTTGAGTTTATGTTTAAAATTAATTATTTGAAAGAACAAAATAAAAAAGAAAAAAATGGCTTGAAGAGAGTAATTGATCGAAGCAAACTAGAAAAATTTATTAAGACTATTCCATTTGAACTAACAAATGATCAAAAGAAGGCAATTGATGAGATACTTCTTGATTTGGAGTCGCCAAGCAGAATGAATAGATTATTACAAGGAGATGTTGGTAGTGGTAAGACAATAGTTGCTTTTATTGCGATGGTTGCGAACGGATTATGTGGTTATCAAAGTGCATTGATGGCACCAACAGAAATATTGGCTATGCAACATTTTATTAATTTAGAGAAGTTTTTAGGGAAAACAAAAATTAAAATTGCTTTGCTTACTGGATCAACAACTAAAAAAGAAAAGCAAGATATATATAATGGGTTAAAAGATGGAAGTATTAATATAGTAGTTGGAACTCATGCCTTAATTCAAGATGAAGTGGTTTATAGTAATTTAGGTTTGGTAATTACTGATGAACAGCATCGTTTTGGAGTTCATCAAAGAGCAAATTTACAAAATAAAGGTATTAAGCCTGATGTTTTATATATGAGTGCAACACCAATTCCTAGGACGTATGCTTTAACTATTTTTGGAGATATGGAAGTTTCTACAATCAAAGAAAGACCAAAGGGAAGACAAAAAATAGATACTTATGTTAAGAAAAATAGTGAAATTAAAGATGTATTGGGAATGATGTATGAAGAGTTAAAGAAAAAGCATCAAATTTATGTAATTGCTCCTTTGATTGAAGAAAGTGAAAATTCGGATTTGACTAATGTATACAAATTAAAAGATCAAATGGAACTTGCTTTTAGGGGGCAAGTGGAGATTGATATAGTACATGGTAAAATGGCAAGTGGCGCAAAAGATTTGATAATGGAGAAATTTAAAAATAATGAAGTTCAAATTTTGATTTCCACAACAGTTGTGGAAGTTGGTGTTGATGTTCCAAATGCTACGACGATGGTTATTTTTGATGCCGATAGATTTGGTCTTTCAACATTACATCAACTTCGTGGTCGTGTAGGGCGAGGTACTTCTAAATCACAATGTATTTTAATTAGTGATAGTGATGCGGAACGCTTGAAGATAATGGAAAAAGAAGATGATGGTTTTGTAATTAGTGAAGAAGACTTTAAATTAAGAGGACATGGCGACTTGTTTGGAACGAGGCAAAGTGGAGATATGTCATTTAAGATAGCTAGTATAAAGTCTGATTATAAAATTTTGCTTCAAGCAAAGAAGGATTCTAGAGAATATTTGCTTAATAAAGAAACCAATAATGATGAGTTAAAGAAAAAATTGATTGCTTCTATAGCTAAGGCTTAGAAAATGGTTTACATTTAAGTTTGAAATTTACCTTGATAAATAAAGATTTCATAATTTTATAAAGTGTCAACGTTGAAAAAAGTTTTTTAAGAACGTTGACTTTTTCATTTTTATACCTTATTATTAAGGTGCGTGATGTATATCACGCCGATATCTATCACGGTCTTAATGTGATAGTATATTCAACCGAACCCCCTGAAGAGTCAGCGAAAGCTGGCTCATTTTTG
>CANQIM010000114.1 GCA_947624075.1 uncultured Bacilli bacterium
CAATAATTTAAATCTTTAATTCATTTACCTCCTTTTATTATAAATAACTGGGTAAAGTTCTTTTAAGCTAGGTAAATAAGTTAGTTCCATAGTACCAAGATTGGCTTGTTCGATTTTATTTTTAGCCATGTGCAAAATAGCATGAAGAAATTCCTCATTATCTTCATAGTAATCTTCTTCATCGGATATTCCATCACCACATAAAGTTATCATGAAATCTTTTTGTTCTAAACATGCTTTATTTATAATAGTTTCTGTGGCTTTTTGAGGCATAAAACCTATAAATAAATCGGTATTTGAAGTAGGCGTTTTTACAGTAAAAGATTCTTTTCTTAAAATTAAATTAGATAAGGTATTTTCTTCTATCAAACGTGGATCATAAACTGTTATAGTACCTTTTTTTTGTTTTAAAGCAATGATTTTTGCTAAAGAAGGAATTACTCCTCCCCCTACTTCAATAATATTCTTATCTAATCCATGAACTTTTTCTATTAAATTTGCAAATTCTAAATAAGCATTATCTTCATCTTTTAATAAATTAAGTTCGCATAATATTTGTCGTAATATATCTGGTATTTCTTTATAAGATGGATGCATTTCTAAATCTTTTAAATAGCATAATTCGAAATAATCATAATATTTACTGTAATTTTCTAAAAAATTTTTAATAAGACGTTTTTGTCTCAATGACTCTTGTATTTCCAATGTAATCTTTCCTTTTTTTAATCTTTGTAGTCAAAATAGAAGTCTAAAATACGTACTTGATCTCCTTCTTTAGCTCCAAGTTCTTGTAATTTGTCATCAATTCCCATACGACGCAATTTTTTAGCAAAACGATAAACTGCTTCATCGGATGTGAATTTAGTCATTTTGAAAATTCTTTCTACTTCTTTACCTGAAATAACCCATACATCATCTTCTTTAGTTATTGTAAATGGTTCTTCTCTTTCAAACTTATATAGAATGTGACTTTCAATTTGACTATCTTCATATAAAGGATTAGAAGGAATTTCTTTTAGCATTTGAGCTAATTTATCAACTACTTTTTGTAAGCCAGTATTAGTTGCAGCACTAACTTCAAAAATTTCTAATGCTACTTTTTCTTTGAATTTAAGAAGATTTTCTTTAGCACTTTCTAAATCCATTTTATTGGCAATAATAATTTGGGGTTTTTGCATTAGTTTTTCATTAAAAGCTTCTAATTCTTTGTTAATTGTCAAATAATCTTCGTAAGGGTCTCTTCCTTCACTAGCACTCATATCTATAACATGAGCAATTATTTTTGTTCTTTCAATATGACGAAGAAATTTATCTCCTAGTCCTTCACCATGACTTGCTCCTTCAATTAAACCAGGCAAATCAGCCATAACAAAGCTATCGCCATCAGAGGATTTTACAACTCCTAAATTAGGATTTAAAGTAGTAAAATGATAAGCAGCTATTTTAGGTTTTGATCTTGAAACGCAAGAGATGATTGTACTTTTACCAACACTTGGTAGACCTACTAGTCCAACATCCGCTAACATTTTTACTTCTACTTTAAGATTTCTTTTTTCGCCTTCTTCACCTTTTTCGGAATAATTAGGGGCAGTATTAGTTTGGGTTTTAAAAGCAGTATTGCCACGACCACCACGTCCACCTTTAGCAATTACAGCTTCGGCATCTTTTGTAGATAAATCGGCAATTACTAAATTTGTATCTAAATCAGTTACTACTGTACCTAAAGGAACTTTAACAATTAAGTCGGTAGCTGCTGCACCATGTTGATTTTTGCCCCGTCCATTTTCACCTTTTTTTCCTTTAATTGTCTTTTGATAACGTAAATCTAGTAATGTATGAAGTCCTTCATCAACTTTAAAAATAACACTAGCACCATGTCCACCATTGCCACCATAAGGGCCACCCATTGGTACATATTTTTCACGACGAAAAGCAGTACAGCCATCGCCTCCATCACCAGCTTCAACCTTTATTTCTACTTCATCAACAAACATAGGCATCCTCCTTTCTATTCATAATCATTTTGTTTTTTTAATATTTTTTGGTATCTCTTACTACCATTTGTTTTAGCTATTTCATTCATTTTAAAAATCTGGTCATCGATATTAGAAAAATCAATCTTTATATTTATGTGAATACCAGGAATTGAACAGCTTTTTGCTGAATGAAAGGTATCTCTTAAGAGATCTTCAAACGCAGACATTTCTTCTTTTGTAAATATTTTTTCTAACATATAAGTATTATTATTAATAGCGCAATCATCTATCAAATGAACATTTTGATTAGTTAGATTTTCAATCATAGTAGTATATGGGAAATAGCCACTAAATTTATTACTTCTAGCAAAAATAGTTTCTACTCTACTTAAATCTTCTTTAGCATGTTTTTCAGTACGAAATTCATTAAAAAGATGATAACCTCTCATATTAGTTTGTCTATCTAGTCCAATTCCATTAATACTTGCTTCCACAGCATGTCTAAACTCATGAAGTAAAAAATTATCTACATTATAACCTTCTTCATAGATTTGCATAAGTGGTAAATAGACTAAATTGCCTATTTCATTTGTATTTCTATTTAGAATAATTGTACAAGCAGCGGGAAAATCTACTAAGCAACTTAAATCAGGATTTGTAAAAGATGTTTGCGTTACAGAGTATACAGAATAATTTAGATTTCTTATATAAGAACTTCTAATTAAAAGTTCTTGCCTAAAATTTTGAGAAATTATTTTCATTTTCTGAATAATTTTATCTATTTTGTGTGAATCTGTTAATGCTTCTATTCCCAACTCAGTACACTTTTTTAAATATTCTTCTCTTTTTGCTTTTAAATTAGAAATTTCTTTAAGAATAACATTATTTTTTCTTTGTATTTTGGAATTAGTTGAAAAGCATGAAAATGGTAAATTAATAATATCAAGTATTTGATTATAATGTTCTTTGGGATCAAGGCCAAAGTAGTGACATATCAAATTATAATAAGCAATATTACATTTAAGTGCAGTTTCTTTTTGGATTCTTGAAAAATTTAAATAATCAGCTATTACGGCATCCATATTATATATTTCTTTTTCTTGATGATATTTTGTTATAAATTCATAATTAAAATCAGGGGTAGAACTAGTAATACAAATAGTATTTAATAGTCGCTTATGAATTAAATCTTGATACTTTTTACCATAATCTTCAATAAACATTTTTTCTAAAACAGCTTGATAATCATTTAAAACTTCTTCAGCATG
>CANQIM010000115.1 GCA_947624075.1 uncultured Bacilli bacterium
CAATATTATACCCCCCCCCCGTCCTATTTTGTCAACAAAAAAACTGTGGCTTTTTTCCACAATTTCTATTTTGAATTAATATTTTAAAACTAATTTTTGGGTTTCAATGTATTTATAAAATTCATTACAAGATATATGTTCTTTAGGTTTATCATACTCATAAATGTATAAAGAAAAAGAATTATTACTAGAAAAGCCATGTTCACTTAAAAATTTTTCTTTTACATCTAATAATAGAGCATCCTCACTTTCATATTCATGAATTCCTCTATAGGTATTCCAAGAATGCTCAAACCAGTAATGTTTACCACTATCTACATAAGTTAAAAAGGTATGTGAAGGTAACATGTCATCATCAACTATATAAATAAAATAAGTTTTACATTCAATATTTTTATCTTCAAATAGCTTTCTTTCTAGTTCCACTTGATCCCAACATACGCCACATTTTGATTTTAACAATTCATCAGCTGTTTGTAAGTAATAAAATTTATCGAAATCAGCATCCCATTTTTGAGGGTCAACATTAATTATATTTTCACCACTTTTATCTTTAAAACCATATTCAATAGAATCCATTAAACTAATTATATTATTAATTTTTTCATGCATCTTCTTTACTCCTATATTTAAGGATTTTTACTATTTGTTTTCTTCAATTTAAAGCCAAACACCGAAGATTATGCCTGCCATAGCAAGAATTAAGCCACCTACCCAGAAAAGTTTTACTATATCTGTTTCTTGCCAACCAAGCTTTTCAAAATGATGATGAATTGGTGTCATAAGGAAAAGTTTTTTCTTAAATACTTGTACCCAAAAGACCTGGATAATTACACTTAATGTTTCAATTACAAAGATTGACGCTACTACTAAAAGAGTTAACTCTCTATGTGTTAAAATAGCAATAGCTCCCATGACAGCACCTAATGCTAAAGAACCAGTATCTCCCATTATTATCTTAGCTGGGTGAGTATTATAAATTAAAAAGCCTAACAAACTACCTACTAAAATTAAACTAAAAATACCAATATCTTCAAAACCAACTGTTAAAGAAATCAAACTAAAAGCTATAAAAGCTATGGCCGAAAGACCTCCTGCCAAGCCATCAAGACCATCTGTTAAATTAACGGCATTACTTGCTCCTACCAGTACAAACAAAATACATAAGCCATAGAGCCAACCTAATTCAATATCAATACCAAGTGTTCCAACAACCCAAGCTGTTTGTCCCCCACTTCGCATATAAATATAGAAAAAGCCAATCGCAATTAAAACCTGCATAAAGAGCTTTTGATACGTCGTTAATCCCTCATTACTACCTTTTCTAATCGATAAAAAATCATCCAAAAAACCAATACAGGCATAGCCAATAAAAACTAAAAGAACGATACCTAAATTAGATGTATATGTTATCCGATTAGATAAAATCAAATAAATCGTTGCTAGGACAGTTGGAATAATAAAAATCAAACCACCCATAGTTGGAGTTCCTTCTTTTTTACGATGAGCTTCGCCAACAAAAATACTTATTTTTTGACCAATACGTAATTTTCTAAATAATGGAACTAAAAATAATCCTAATAATGCTGATGACAAAAAACCAATCATTATAGCAACTATTGCTTTTGTTAGTAATAGCATCCCATTCACTCCATTTCTCTAAAAGATTATATCATAAATACATTTAAAATATTCTTAAATGTTTATCTTTAGACATAAATTGACATCAATCTTTTTGATACTTTAATACCTTAGCATTATTTTTTTCTAAATTTTTCTTTTGTTCTTTCTTTATAGTAGCAATTTCAAATTCTTTTTCTTCTAAATCTTGTTTTACTTTTTCTAAATTATTAAGTAAGGTGCTACATTCTGAGAATTCCAAATAATCAGTGTATTCATTCTTTATTTCATTTATACTTCTTTTTAATTGTGATTTTGTTTTACTTAGAGAATTAGAAATATCATCAATAGCAGATAAACTATTTTCAATATCCCTACTATAATCTTTGACATTTATAACTTTATATCTTTTAGTAATAGTTTTAGGTTTTATAACATTATTCAAAAAATATAGATAAGTAGCTGTTGCCGTTGCCAATCCTTTAGCAGATCTTGGTCCAGGAAGAAACATTTGTAAAGCAAGTAATTTAAACAACTTCTTACTTTGATTATTCATTGCTTCTACTTCAACTTTTACTTTTTCTTCAATAGAAACAGCATTTTTAACCTTCTCTTTTACATCTTGTAAAAGATAATCTTGCTCATTTTGAAAATCAATAAGCATTTTATTAAACTTTTCATAATCATAATACTTTTCTTTCAAAGAAGCTAAATCAATATCATTTAAAGAAAGTATTTCTTTTTGTGTATTAGCTTTCTCATTTATCTTTTCTTTTTCTTGTTTTATTTCTTCTATCTTACTTGAAATAATAGTATAAATATCAGAATCTTTTATTTCTAAAACTTCTTTATTATTTTTAAATTCCTCTAAGTATTGTTCAATTATACTTGTTATATAATTATCATCATACAAATCTTGATTCTTTACTTTTATATTGTCTTTTAATTTTTCAATTTTAGAAATTAAAAGAGTCAATCCATCTAAAACATTAGTTACTTTAGTTTCTATTTTTTCATCAGTCTCATCAGCTACTGTTTCATACTCAAAGTATACTTCGCGCATTTCTTTTCTTGCTTCTTTTAATTTTTCTTCATAGACTTCAACTATTTTTTTATTTTTAGCTTTAATAAAATCTTCTTCATCAATAGGTGTTTCTTTAATAGGTATAAAGTCTTGTTTTTCTTCTTTTACTTCAACTTTTTTAGGTTTTTCTTCTAAGACAGTATCTTCTTTAGTTGCTTCTTTCTTTAAAAGAATTTTGTAACTTAAATCAATTTTTTCTTCAATAGTTCTTTCTGATAATGCTTTTTCTTCCTTTTCTGAATAAAAATAACTAGGACTTTTTTCTTTTAACTTATCTTTTTCAACATTAGTAACATTAGTATCATATACTTTGACGTTTAACTTAGAAAAAGCTTCTTCCTTATCAATTAGAGGTTCTTTTTTAGTATTATCCATTATTGTTTTAAAGACTTGGCCAGTTATCACAATTGGAAGAACTTTAATTAGAGTAACCCTTTGCAAATGTTTAACCTTTTTTTCTAATTGCTTTAATTGTTGCTGTTCCTGATACTCTTTTAATTTTTTCTTTTTTTCTTTA
>CANQIM010000116.1 GCA_947624075.1 uncultured Bacilli bacterium
TTAGACAAAACGTAGGCTAACAAAAATTAGTATAAAGATAAACCACTTCAAAATATGATTAATCAATAATAAGACCAGTCAAAAACATTGCTTTTTTCCTTATTTTGTGGTATAATATGCTACACATTGGGGGAAGGTTATATATGAAAAAGGTCTTGATAGGCAATATTGTTGAAATAATTATTTCTATTATTTCTTTAGTCTTTTTAGCTTTATTAGCAATTCTTGTTATAACACCACTTAAATATGTATTTCTAATAGGTAGTATTTTTGCTAGTTTAAACGTAGCATATCTTTGGGAAAGTATTTCTAGTTCTTTTAAAAATGTAAGAAATAACTAGCCATTTAAATTTAGTTGGGAATAATTATTTATAAAGCTTTTCCATTCATGAAGTATCGCAAAGTAATTATAAATTTTTTCATTGATAATAGTTGTTATTTGTATTATAATTAACTTGTTAGAAGTTATTATAGTTGTCAAATGAAAAAGGCAAAAAATCTAAAATAATAGGTGCGATGACCAGTGTGGAAAGCTGATAAGCAGTATAAAGATAAGTTGATTCTTCTAGAATAAGTAAGGTGGAACCGCGGAAACATTTTTTCGTCCTTACATATTTCTAGAAGTTTTTTCTTTTAAGGTGGTGATATTATAAACTTATTTGTTGCTTCGACTTCTAAAGAAGCCATTTCCAATGAATTATATAAAGATGTTAGTGATTTAGTTAAAAAAGTAGCTAAAATACCAAACGTCAATTTAGTTTTTGGTGCTTATCATAAAGGTTTAATGAAAGTATCATATGATGAGTTTGCAAAGAATCAAAAAAATATTATTGGTGTAACTACTGATTTTGATAAGGAAAACTCACAACAAGAAAAATATACTAAAGAAATAGTTGTCAAAAATACTACGCAACGTTTTGAAGAAATTTTTTCTAATAGTGATGTTTTACTATTCTTACCAGGTGGTTTAGGTACTTTAGCAGAATTATTTTCTAGTATTGAGGAACGTCAAATTAATAATGCTAAAAAGATAATTTTATATAATTATAATTTTTTCTTTACACCTATAATTGAAGAACTTTACAAACTATATAAAGAAGGATTCATAGATGTGCCACCTTCTTCATATATGATAATTGAAAGTGATAAAGAAAAAATAATTGAAATATTAAAGGAGGAAATTTAATGGAAAAATTAACAATGGAAAAATTAGTAAATTATTGTAAACAATATGGGTTTATTTTTCAAGGTAGTGAAATATATGGGGGACTTGCTAATACGTGGGATTATGGTCCTTTAGGTTCAAAGCTTAAAAATAATATTAAAGATAGTTGGCGTAAAAGATTTATTCAAGAAAGAAAAAATGCTTATGAAGTTGATGCTGCTATTTTAATGCATCCTAGAGTATGGGAGGCTAGTGGTCATGTAGATAGTTTTTCCGATCCTCTAATCGATTGTAAAAACTGTAAAACAAGACATCGTGTTGATAATTTAATTGATGAATTTGATCCTAATGCTAAAGCAGATGGTATGACTACAGATGAAATGATGGCGTATATTAAAGAACATAAAGTGCCTTGTCCAAAATGTAATAAGAGTGACTTTACAGAATTACGTCAATTTAATTTAATGTTTGAAACTCATAGAGGAGTAATAGAAGATGGTAAAAATAAAGTTTATTTACGTCCAGAAAATGCTCAAGGAGAATATGTAAACTTTTTAAATGTACAAAGAACAATGAGAGCTAAACTTCCATTTAGTATTGGCCAAATTGGTAAAGCTTTTCGTAATGAAATAACACCAGGTAATTTTACTTTTAGAACTATAGAATTTGAACAAATGGAATATCAAACTTTCTGCAAAGAAGGAACTGATAGTGACCTTTATGCTTTCTTTAAAGATTATGCTAAAAAATATTTTATAGATTTAGGTATAAGTGAAGAAAAACTACGCTTTCATGATCATGAAAAGCTTGCTCATTATGCTAAAGAAGCTTGTGATATAGAATATAAATTTTCTTTCGGTTGGGGTGAAATAAATGGAACTCATAATCGTACTAACTATGATTTATCAAGACATCAAGAATACTCATCTGTAAAGCAAGAATATCTTGATCCTAATACAAACGAAAAGTATATTCCTTACATAATAGAATCAACTGTAGGATGTGATCGTTTAGTTTTAGCTATACTTGATAATTCTTACACAGTTGAAGAATTAGAAAATGGTGATACAAGGGAAGTTATGAAATTACTTCCATATCTTGCTCCATATAAAGTAGCTGTTTTGCCTTTAAATAAAAAGTATCATGGTTCTAAAGCTGAAGAAGTATTTGAAAAATTAACAAAAGTATTTTCTACTACTTATGATGAAGCTGGATCTATTGGTAAAAGATATCGTAGACAGGATGCTATAGGAACTCCTTTTTGTATTACAGTTGATGATGAAACTTTAAATAATAATACTGTCACAATTAGAAATCGTGATACTATGGAACAAATTACTTTACCTATTGCTGAAATAGAAGCTTATGTTGAGAAGCAAATCAAATTTTAAGCTTCTTTTTCATTGAAAAAAAATTAAAAATTACCTATAATTTTTCATAGGTGGTGATTAAGTGAAAGCAATAATAGGAATTCCTTTACGTTATGATACTTTAAAAGATGATCGACCAATAACTTTTTTATCAGAAACTTTAAGAAGAACAATTCAAAAGGCTAATGGTTTTGTTTTTCCTATTGCTCCTGTTCAAGATGTTAATTACATTGAAACAAAAACGATAGATTTTCCTCCATTAACTAAAAAGGAAAAAACTATAATCAAGGAAAACTTAAAACTTTGTGATGGACTTCTTTTTCCAGGAGGTCGAAAGTTTACACCTTATGATAGATATTTATTAGAATGTGCAATTAAAATGAAAATACCAGTTTTGGGAATTTGTTTGGGAATGCAAATGATGGGTTGTTATCAAAGTGAAATAGATATTGTCGAAAATACAACTAATCATTTTCAAGATAATGATAATGAACTAACTCATGAAGTTATTATTGCTAAAGATAGTAAACTATTCCAAATTTTACAAAAAGAAAAAATTAGGGTCAATAGTTTTCATAGACGTCACATTAATA
>CANQIM010000117.1 GCA_947624075.1 uncultured Bacilli bacterium
TAAAAAAAGTAGAGTATTTGCCTATATTCTACTTACCTTTTCTTGTATTTTTTATTAAATAATCATTATTTAATTCTATTAGACGCATAGTAGCTTCTTTTTGTAAAGCCTTTAATTGTTTTGACATAAATTCTAGTTCTTTTTGTTTTAAATATTCTCTATATCTTGACTTTATTTCTACTTTAAATCTTTCAATTTGATTTAGAGCTTCACGAAAACTTTCTCCACCATCATCATCACTTATTAATAATTCTGTTAATATTGCTATCAATTTATTATATTTTTTACAAACCTTTTTGTATACTAAAGGATGAGCTAATTTCTTATTAGTTATTTCTATATTTGACACTTTAGTACTTGCTACTGTTATGCTTTTATTATAAGAAGTCATTTTAAAACCACTTATATTTTTTAAATCATCTTTGTCAACTAATTTATATTTATTTTTTATTTTATTTACTACATACATATTAAACACCTACTTTTCTAATAAATCTGGTCGTAACTCTTTAGTCTTTTTAATACTTTCTTCTAAACGATATTTTTCTATTTCTTGATGATTTCCTGTTAATAAGACTTTTGGTACTTCCATACCTCTAAAGACACGAGGTTTAGTGTAAGTTGGGTAATCTAATAAATAATTTTCATTAAATGAGTCATTTAAGTGACTTTTTTCTTTAATAACACCTGGTAATAATCTAACTATACTATCTACTAGAACCATAGCTGGTATTTCTCCCCCTGTTAAAACATAGTCTCCTATACTTATTTCTATATCAGCTAATGTTCTAATTCTTTCATCAAAACCTTCATAGTGTCCACAAATAATTATTAAATGTTCTTCTTGTGATAAGTCATAAGCCATTTTTTGTTTATACGGAATACCACTAGGTGTTAAAAGAATTACTTTAGAATTTTCTTTTTTTAAACTCTCTACACAATCAAATATTGGTTGAGGCATTAAAACCATTCCCTCTCCCCCACCATATGCTACATCATCTACTTTATTATGAGGATCAAGGGTATAATCTCTAAAATTATGAATATTTATAATAACTTTATCTTTGTCTTTAGCTCTTTTTATAATAGATTCTTCAAAGATATTATTAAACATATTAGGAAAAATGGTTACAATATCAATAGTCAAATTACCACCTACTTTATTCATAAGTTTTTATAATAAGTTCTTTTTTATCTTTATCAATTTTTAGTATCTGTGGTGAATTAAAAGGAATTAATACTTCCTTATCTAACAAAATTCTTAATATTTTATTAGTAGGACTTGCTAAAAATATTTCTTTTATTATTCCCTTTTTTCCTTTATTTGTCAAGACTTTATAAGTAATTAAATCTTCATCTAATATTTCTTTTTCCGTTAAGTGTAAATCTTCTTTTTTAAAATAAACATTTTTTTGTAATAAAAATAAAACTTCATTTATATTAGTGTAGTCATTTAAAGTTACCATTTCATAGTTTTTATGATGACGATAGCTTTTTATTTCATAAATATTATTATCAATATAAAGATTATTTCCTATTATAAAGACTTTATCTTTATAAGGAAATTCTGATATTATTTTTAATTCTCCTTTAATACCATGAGTACTAACAATTTTACCTATTTTTATTAAATCTTCCATTTTTACTCTCCATTTAATTCATATAATAAGATACTTGTTGCTACTGCTACGTTTAAACTTTCAACATTTTTATTCATTGGTATATAAATATTTTCATCACATAAATTTTGTAGTTCTTTATTTAAACCTTGTCCTTCATTTCCCATTATAAGTGCATAGGACTTATCTTTAAGTTGTAGTGATTTAATATTAATTCCTTTTACGACATTAGTTCCATAGAGGTTAATCTTTTTTTCTTTAATTATCTTTATAGCTTCGAAAAGATCCATTCTTACTATATTTAAGTAATTATAAATTCCTTGTGTTGAACGTAGTACTTTACTATTATATAAATCGACTGTATCTAGAGATAGTACTATTGTATCTATATTAAAGGCTTTAGCACTTCTAATTATAGTTCCTAAGTTACCTGGATCTTGTATTTTATCTAAAAGAAGGATTTTATTTCCTGTAATAGTAGTTGCTAACTTTTTTTCACATACAGCTATTATATTAGTTGGAGTATCTAGTTCTGTTAATTTTTTCATTATTTCTTTAGTTACATAAGTAATTTGTATATTTGAGTTTGTATTTATATCTATATCTATATTTATATTTGTATTTTCGACGATAATTAATTCTTTAACGGCTTTATTTTTATATGCTTCTTGGACTAGATGTTCTCCTTCTATTAGAAATTCATTAGTTAAATCACGATATTTTTTTTGTTTTAATTTGAGTAAGTTTTTTATTTTAGTATTTTCAAGACTAGCTATTGTCATTAAAATCCCTTCATTTCTTCACGATATTTTTTATAGTCTTCCATATTTTCTTCTACTAATTGCCAAAAGCTTCTAGAATGATCACCATGAATTAAATGAGATAATTCATGGATTATAACATAATCTAAGTATTTAGTATCTCTTTTTATTAATTCTAAATTAAGGGTAATAACATGTGTTTTAATATTACATACACCCCATCTAGTAGTCATTTTTCTAATTCGTAAAGTTGGTTTAGGTATTTTTTTAGTAAAGTTTAGGTAGTTATTATCAAGGTGTTGTTGGAAAATAATTTTAGCTTGCTTTTTATACCATGAGTAAATATCAAAGTCTTTGGGCATAAAGACTTTATTTGTTCCAAAGGAGATAATTTTATTATCTAGATAGACTATATCATATTTTTTTCCTAAAAAGTAAAAGCCTTCATTATTTTCTTTTTTTAGTTTTTGTTGATTATACATTGCTACTATTTTGTCATAATTTTCATTAAGAAGCTTTTCTATATAATGGTTTGTTGTAAAGTAATTAGTTGTTACTTTGATATTTAAATCTTTAGTTACTCGAATATAGGTATTACGATTAGATTTTTTCTTTTCAATGTAAACATCTAAGTAATTATTATCAATTTTAAAATGCATGTTAATACCACCTACTACTAGGAATATTTTAGCAAAATTTAGGTAAAAAGAAAAGATGAGTTTTT
>CANQIM010000118.1 GCA_947624075.1 uncultured Bacilli bacterium
TTATCACCTCCTACTTTATTATTATCTAAAAGTTTTGATTTTCATTTTAAATTTTAATTTTTTATCAAAATTAAAAAAAGCTATGTTTTTAACATAACCATTATAGTATTATGACTTTCTTTTCCACATATAGACTGTTACATAAGGATCTTGAACACTTATTGCAGTTGGATTAGATGAACCTGCTGAACCAGTGTTTGTTGATGTTGTTGAGATCGGATGGGTATGACCTTGACCAAATGTTCCAAAGCCTACTTGACCAGCCATGGTAGCAACAGAACCTGCACCATGATATCCCCATAACCCAAGAGACCACGTACCTTCTGGAACGGTAACAGAACGAACCAACCCACTTGGTGTTTCTTCTATCGTTAATGCATGAGAACCAGTGTTGGCATTGGCCTTATCATAGGTGTGAGTATGGGCTGGTAAATTAGCTGTCGATAAAGTTACTGTTGAAGAGCCTCCAGTTGTTCCTGCTGTTCCACTGCTTATTCCTTTTAATACCCTACCATCTCCGATAATTTCCCATGTTCCTCCAAATAGTGTCCCTGGATTAGTATTACTATAGCTTATATAGACACTATTTACTGGGTAAGCTTCGTTTAATATCTCTTTTTTTAGATTGATTTTTAGATCAGATAAATCATTACTGAATTTAGTACAAGTTCCATCGATTGCGGCTTGAACATTAGTAGCTCCTAATTTAGCATTATCTACATAAGATACATCGGCACTTTTGATTAAGGTTGCTGCCACTGCGTATGATGTTACTGCTGATATAAATATTCCAAGTACTAATCCAACTATTAACTTTATATTACCTTTAATTCTTTTCATTACTTAAGACCTCCATCTACTATTTTGCTTGGCTCATCTATTGCACAGTATATATCAATGCATATCCTATTATTTGAAAATATTGAAATTTTATTAAAGTATTTACTCATATTCATCCCACTTTCAAATTAACACAAACACGACATCTATTGTCATCAAAATTAGTATACACGACATAAAATGTCGTGTCAAGAAAAATTAAAAAATGTCATAATTAAATCGGTGATTATATGTTTAAAAAATATAGAATAAACAAAAATCTTACTCAAGAAACAGCAGCTGAACTTTTAGGAATTTCAACTAGGCATTTACAAAGAATAGAAAGAGAAGATAATCTACCAAGTTTAGACTTACTTAAAAAGATGATTAAACTATTTAATATAAAAGATGAAGACATAATAAATTTCTTAAAAAAAGACAATTAAAAAGAACTGTAAAAAACTAGTACAGCTCTTTTTAATTTTATAAACATTCCTATAAGTTTTTCTTTTTTTCTCTACAAATATCGATTAGCCCACAATTATAACATTCTGGCTTTATTGCCTTACAATGATACCGTCCAAACAAAACTAACTGTAAATGTAACCTACTCCATAAGCTTTTATCGAATTTTTTTTGAAGTTTTGTTTCAACTGTCAAAACATCATCATTTTCTTTAGCCAACCCTAACCTTTTAGCTACTCTTTCTACATGTGTGTCAACAGCAATCGCTGGAATATTATAATATTCACTTAAAAAAACATTAATTGTCTTCCTTCCAACTCCTGGAAAACTTAACAATTTATCTCTATCAGTCGGAACAACTCCACCACATTCTTCATCCAAAATACGAGCAATTTCTTTTACATAATAAGCCTTTTTTCTGAACGATCCAACTGGTCTTATAATTTTTTCTAAATCACAAAGATTAGCTTCTTTTAATAATTTTAAGTTATTATATTCGCTAAAAAGTATTGGTGTTACACTATTTACCCTTTTATCAGTCGATTGAGCACTTAAAACTATCGCTATTAAAAATTCATAATCTTTTTCAAAGTTCAATTCACAAACTGGATTAGGAAATAAATTATCCAAATATTCAATTATCTTACTCGTCTTCATCAAACCAATTCCAATCTACTATGTCCATATCTATATCTTGTACCTGCTCTTTAGATTCGGTCCTTTTCTTTCTATTCTTTTCAACATCTTCAACCGTCTTAATTCCAAGCTTACCCCATTCATACAAAATCTTATCAATATAACGCAAATTCGAAACACCATTCATAACTGCTTCTTTTATAGCTTCTTTTATTAACGTTTTATCTATATTATTTTCTAACCATGCCTTAATAATTTCATATTCAATAGGACTTAAAGTTCTACCAAACTCTTTTTCAATAATATCAAATATATCACTTTCATCTGTTTCTTTATTAACTGCTTCATCTACCGCAATAAAAGATAATTTATCATAAAAATCATCTAGTAAAATAACTTCTTCCATTAATCCCTTATCATTTTTTATAACATCTACCCTTATAAAACCCTTTTCAGTTAAAGCATCAACATATTCTAAAGCAACATTAACATCAATCCCCAAATCACATGAAAACTTATTTATATTAAAAATAAATTTATCGCCTAAATTATATAAATACATCAAAAATACAAATTGCTCCATGTTTAATTTAAATTTTTTATAATTTTTAAGCAAATACAAAGGAATGACCATATTTCCACTTTTAAAAATATCAATTATTTTCAAACTTTTCATTGTTCATCACATCCTTTCAATACTTTTATAACAAGTCATCAAACTAACGACTTTATTCTACCACAAATCAAGAACAAAAATGATTTATAAATAAATCATGCCCAAATCTCACGATTTGGTATTTCTCCTTCATAGGATATTTTATCCTCCAGAGACCAATTTCCGCATAGTCGCTATCGTACTTGATTTATTTTATTTTAACATATTTGTCCTATATATTTTCTTATTCCTTCCATTAATATATTTATACTTGCATTTATATCTCTATCTATTTCATTTCCACATTTATCGCATTCATAACTTCTTATATTTAAGTTCTTTAGTTCCTTTTTTCTATTACCACATATACTACATGTTTGACTACTTGGATAATATGTATCTATTTTTATTAATTTTTTATTTTCCCATAAACACTTATATTCCAGCTGCCTTATTATTTCACTTAAAGAACTATTTGCGATATATTTTGATAAATGATGTTTTCCTTTTT
>CANQIM010000119.1 GCA_947624075.1 uncultured Bacilli bacterium
AGAGATTGCCAACCTTTTAATAAACGACAGCTACCAATTCCAAAAAAATAAGTTTTGTCTCCAATTTTTTGAAAACCCTGAATTTTTTTACCATCTAAAACATAGTATGTTTCATTATTTTCTTGAACCCAGTTTCCTGTAGGTTCTTCTGAAGTTGGAGCTAATATTTCATTTTCTACCATTTCTTCTTTTTGTTCATTTAATTCATTGTCTTTACTTGCTTCTTGCTCTTTACTTACTATTTCTTGATTATTATTTCCCAATTCGTTATTTTCTTCTAAAGCTAAAGAGAAGTTAGGCTTTAGTAGTAAAGATAAAAAAAGCAAAGTCATTAAATACCTTTTTTTCATAACTATACTCCTTACCAAAATGATTATAGCAAAAAATTAAAAATAGTACAATTACCTATTAAATTTTTTCCTTGTTAGATTTTTCCTTATCCTATTTATTAGTTTATGTTTTTTATAGAAAAATAAACCTTTTTCTAAAGCTGCTTATTAGGTAAAAACCTTGTTATAAAAAATTATCTATGATAAAATTAAGTTATAAACTGATATAAAAAGAGAGTAGTGATATTTTGAATAAAGAAAGAAGAATTTTGATGTGCCTTCAACAATTAGATATTGGAGGTGTAGAAACAGCTGTTTTAACTTTATGCAAGGGCTATATAAGAGCTGGATGTAAAGTTTTTGTTGCAGCAAAAAGAGGTCTTTTTAATGAACAACTTGAAAAGTTAGGTATAAATTTTTTGGAGCTAGATTACGAAATAAAAAACAATTATGTTTTAGATAAAAAAGAAGAACTAATAAAATATTGCAAAAAGGAAAAAATTACTGAAATTCATATTCATCAGTATCCATGTGTAATATATTGGTTGCCAGTTATTATGGAATTAAAAATTCCCTATGTTGCTTACGTTCATTCTATTATTCCAGGGGCACCGGAATGGTTTATGGAAACATTTCCTGTATATAAAACGGCACTTCCTATTTTCTTTGAAAATGCTTCTAAAATAGTTTGTATAAGTGAAAAAACAAAAAATGATATAAATAATTTATTTAACCTTTCTTTAGAAAAATATTTAGTAATTCCTAATTCATTAAATATGGAAGATTTTACTTCTTCAAAAAAATTTACTAGTATAAAAACTTTTGGTTTAATTTCACGTTTATCAGAAGAAAAGATGCCTTCTATAAAATGCGCTATCGATTTTTTTAATGAATATGCCAAAGATTTAAAAAATGCGAAATTCTTAATTGCTGGAGATGGACCTATGTTAAAAAAAATTAAAGAATACATAGGAAAAAATAAAAATATTGAATTAATTGGTAGTATTTCTAATTCAGCTGAATTTTTAAATGATATAGATATCTATATGGGACTAGATAGGACTATTCTAGAAGCTATGGCTTGTAAGAAATTAGCTATTATAGCTAGTTACAAAGGAAGTTTAACATTAATAGATAAAGATACTATAAATTTAGCTAGTTTAGAAAATTTTTCTGGTAACAATTTAGAAGAAACGGCAAATCTTTCAACTATTTTAAAAAATATTACTACTAAAGAATATGAAGATATAACGCAAAAGAATTATGAATTTATAAATAAAAAATATAATGTAGATAATAATTTATATAAAGATAGTTTAAATAATAATTACTCGAATGAATATAACAGATTATTTGAAACTATTAATAATTATCTTCAAGAAATAGATACTTATAAGTATGAACTTTATTATAAAAAAGAAAATACTTTATTTAAAAGAATAAAAAGATTTATTAAAAGATGGTTAAATAAAATAAAAAGAATTTTTAATTAGGAGGTTTAGTAATGAAATATCGAAAAATTCCCGGTAAAGAAATTAAAAAGATAGGTACTTTAGTTAATCGAGAAAGACCAACTATAACGATAATTACACCATTTTATAATGGAGAAAAAACTTTAATGCAAACGGCTAATTCTATATTTAGTCAGACTTATCCTTATTTTGAATGGATTATTATTGATGATGGATCAACTTCAAAAGACTCCAAAAAAGCATTAGATGACTTAAGTAAACTAGATAAAAGAGTAAAGGTTTTGCATAAAGAAAATGGTGGACCTTCCCAAGCAAGAGATTATGGTATTAAGCATTCGTCTAGTGATAGTAAATATATTTATTTTATAGACTGTGATGATTTAATTGAAAGTAATATGCTAGAGATGATGTATTTTACATTAGAAACACATCCTAATGCCAGTTTTGTTTATCCATCTATAGTTAATTTTGGGGCTCATAAATATTATTGGGAACCTTACTTTACTTTAGAAGAAGAACTTGTTAATAATATATTATGTATAAATACAATGATTAGGAAAAGTGACTTATTAGAAGTAGGATGCTTTGGTATTAAAGAAAAAGCTATGTATGAAGACTGGAATTTATGGTTAAAATTGCTTGCTAAAGGAAAAATTCCGATTAGAATAAATCCTCAATCTTTTTGGTATCGAACTAGTAATACAGGAGAATTATCAAGATCAAAAAATAATCATGATAAAGCCATGGCTTTAATTAATAAGACGGCTAAAACAGTTAAAAAAGATGTAGAAGTTATTCAGTACCCTAGAATGAGTACTGATGAAGTTACTAATAATATAGAAAATTTAATTTTACCAAAATATGAAGTTGAAAATTCAGTGCTATTTATTATTAAAAATACTTTGGCTACTAAAGAAAATATTGCTGTTTATGAATTAATAAAAAGACTAAGAAAAATGAATTATCATGTTTCTTTAGTAAGTACTAATCCTTCCTTTTGCGATATGAAGCAAGATTTAGAAGAAGTAGCAAATGAATTCTTTGACTTATCTAATTTCCTTGATTATAAAGATTATCCACTTTTTGTAAATTACTTAATAAATTCTAGAAATACCCAAAATGTTTTTGTTATAGATGAGAGTTTTGGTTATGCCTTAATGCCAACTATAAAAGAAAATAATAATAAAGTAAAAATACATACATTTATAGAAAGTGCTAATAATATTAGAGAAGATTTTGCTAATTATATAGATTTTGCTTATAC
>CANQIM010000120.1 GCA_947624075.1 uncultured Bacilli bacterium
AAGAATTCTTCTTTCGTCAAAGTTGTTGTATCTTTTTGACTATATAGACGATAACTAATCTTACCTTCTTCTTTCTCATTATCACCTAGAATCAAAGTATAAGGTATTTTTTCTGTTTGTGATTCTCTTAAACGGTAACCTAATTTTTCATTACGATCATCTAATTCAGCACGAATATTATTTTCCTTCAAATAATCAGTAATTTCTTTAGCATATTCTCCTTGGAATTCAGGATTTACTGGAATAACTTTTACTTGAACAGGAGCAAGCCATGTTGGGAAAGCTCCAGCAAAATGCTCAATTAAAATACCAATAAATCTTTCAATAGAACCAAAGATAACTCTATGTAACATAATTGGACGTGACTTTGTACCATCTTGATTTATATAAGTCAAATCAAATCTTTCTGGTAGATTAGCATCTAATTGAATTGTGCCACATTGCCATACACGACCCAAAGAATCTTTTATATGGAAGTCAAGCTTTGGTCCATAGAATGCTCCATCACCGGGATTTATCTTGCATTCATGGCCTGCCTTCTTACAAGCTTCTTGCAAGATTGCCTCTGACTTATTCCAAGATTCTATCGTACCAATAAATTTATCTTCTGGACGAGTTGATAATTCTATTTCATATGTTAAGCCAAATATTTTATAAATTCGATCAATAAAAGCAATTAAACGAATAATTTCTTCTTCTATTTGATCTTCTCTCATAAAGATATGAGCATCATCTTGAGTAAATGTTCTTACTCTAAACAAACCATTTAGAGCTCCACTTGCTTCATGACGATGAACTTGTCCTAATTCACCACATCTTATTGGTAAATCCTTATAAGAATGAAGAGAATTTTTATAAACTAACATTCCACCTGGACAATTCATTGGTTTAATCGCAAACTCTTTATCATCAATAATTGATGTATACATATTTTCACGATAATTTTCCCAATGACCTGATACTTCCCATAATTCTTTACTTAACATAATTGGTGTTTTAATAAATTCATAACCTTCTTTAGTATGTTCTTCATACCAAAAATTCTCTAAGATATTTCTTAAAATCATGCCCTTTGGTAAGAAAAATGGAAAGCCAGGACCATAATCACTAATCATGAAAAGACCTAATTCTTTACCTAATTTACGATGATCACGTTTTTTAGCTTCTTCTAGGAAATTAAGATGTTCATTCAAAGCTTCTTCTGTATCAAAACAAATACCATATACTCTTTGAAGCATCTTATTTTTAGCGTCCCCCTTCCAATAAGCACCACTTACCTTTAAAAGTTTAAAATACTTTAATTCTTTAGTTGACGCTACATGAGGTCCACGGCAAAGATCAGTAAAATCACCCTGGCGATAGCAAGAAATAACTTCTTCATTTTCATCCATTCGATTTATTAAATCAACTTTATAAGGATCATCTTTAAACTTTTCTAAAGCCTCTTCTTTGGTTAATTCTTCACGAATAATATTCTTGCCATCCTTAGCAATTTTCTTCATTTCTTTTTCTATTTTTTCTAAGTCTTCTTCTTTAATTACATCATCACCTAAGTCAATGTCATAATAAAATCCTTCCTCGATTACAGGACCTACCCAAAACTTTGCATTAGGATACAAATGCTTTACTGCTTGAGCAAGTAAATGAGCACAAGAGTGATTCTTAATACTTAGCTTTTCATCTTCTTTAATGTTTATCATAATTTTTCCTCCTTAATATATAATTCTACTTCTATGTCTTTATCAATTAATCTTTTAAATTCTTCACCTAGAGAAATATCTCCTACAATACTCCCATAATGAATAGGAATTACTTTTTTAGGTTTTACTTCATTAACATACTTAACAGCTTCTTCTAAATTCATTGTATATTTGCCACCTATTGGTATAAATAAACAATCGCATCTTACATTCAATGCTTCATCTGTTACATCAGTATCTCCCATAATATAATAACTTTGCTTATTTATCTTAACTAAATAACCTACATAACCCATTTCTTTTGGATGAAAAGATTTATCTATATTATATGCAGGAATACATTTAAAAGTTAAATCTTCTAAATCATATTCTTCATTAGGACTAACAACAAAACTAGAGACTTTTTCTAAACACTTAGGTACTATTAATTTTGTTGTTTCTTTAGCTACATTTCTTATTGCCTCTTCATCGTAGTAATCATAATGATCATGGGTTATAAAGATATAATCTGCATCATGTAACTTTTCCTTTATTCTAAAAGGATCAAAGTAAATAACAACTCCATCTTCTAACCTAATGGAACTTTGTCTAAAAACATTTATCTTCATCTTCTACCCCTTTTCTTATATTCAATAATTTTTACTTGCATCTGTGTATCATCTCCTTCAGTTAAATATAATTTATAATCATCTTTTTCAAAGGTATCTAAGTAAGCATCTAATACTTCATGATATTTTTGATAAGCACATTCTTTTATTTGTTCATTATAAGAATTACTTAATATACATATAGCGTCTAAAGAAGTCATCTTACTTAAAAATCTATTTACTAAATTTGATAGTTCTGTATAAGTACAAATCAAAGTATAATTAACTATTTTTTTAGCAATAGCTATTTCTAACAATTCTTTTAAAGTAACATTTTTCTCTTTATTCCATCTTTTTAATAAATCAATTAATCTTACTTTTTGTAATTTATTAATAATAATTTTACTTACTTCTTCTGTATTTAGATTTTTTTGATCAAATAAAGTCATTAGATATTTTACATTCATATCTTTATACTTAATAGGATATACTCTCATAACCTTTTCCCCCAAAAATAAAACTCCTATAAAATATAGGAGTGAATTACACGGTACCATCCTCGGTTTAACTTAATTTTTTATAACGGAATTATCCGGAATTACTTTTTATAATTCAACTAAAAAGGTAGTAATAAGTTAGCTATTTATTCATTCGCACCAACCATGAACTCTCTTGAAAATAGGATTAACTTATCGAGTCCTTCATCACTGTTTTTCTTTATAAATATAACACTTTTTTATTTTTTAAGCAATTACTTTTTTTCTTTTTGATGTTTTTT
>CANQIM010000121.1 GCA_947624075.1 uncultured Bacilli bacterium
AAATTAGATATTCCTTTAGAAGAAAATTATGAGGAATTTTTACAGATATTTTCTAGAAGTATATTTAAAACAGTTTATTATCTATTTATTTCTAGTGATAAGAATAAAGAACTTATAATTTATTATTTTTTAGTACATAGTTTAAAGTATAAAGATAAAATTTATTATATGCGAAATTTAAAAAGTGTTCAAAAAGCCTTAAAAATAGAAAAATATGTAGGAAGAGAAAATCATAAGTTTAAAGGCTTTTTACGTTTTAAAGAATTAGAAAATGGTTGCTTATATGGAGAAATAAATCCTGAAAATGATATTTTATTTATCTTATCAAGGCATTTTCAAAATAGATTAGCTAATGAATATCTTATTATTAAAGATGTAAATAGAAAAATACTAAGTGTTTATGATAAGAAAAATATTTATATTGTTTCAGAAGATGACTTTTTATTAGCAACAACAAATTTTAGTTCTAATGAAGAATCTATGCAAGAGCTGTGGAAAGCATTTTATAAAACAGTTGGTATTAAAGAAAGAAAAAATGATCGATGCAGGATGAATTTTATGCCTAAAAAATATTGGAAATACATAATAGAAGTGAGTGATGAAAAATGAAAAAAGTAGTAAATGGTTTAGAGTTACGAACAAAAATGAATGAAGCAATCGATTTACTTTGTGACACAGTTAAGACAACTTTAGGTCCAAAAGGTAGCAATGTTATAATTGATCATTCTTCTTTTAGTCCTTTTATTACTAATGATGGAGTAACTATTGCTTCTAATATTGAAAGTGATGATGAAGTTGTCAATACTATATTAGAACTAGCAAAAGAAGCTTCAATAAAGACCAATAGTAATGTCGGTGATGGGACAACTTCAACTTTAGTTTTATTACAAAAAATTTATAAAGAAGGAGTTAAATTAATAGAAGAAGGAGTTAATCCAATTTTACTAAAAAAAGAGTTAGCTAAAAAATTAGAAGAAATTATAAAAACAGTAAATGATAAAAGTCATACTCCAACAGATTTAGAATTAAAAAAGATTGCTTATACTTCAAGTAATTCAAAAGAAATTGCAGAAAATATTTATCAAGCTTTTTTAGAAGTTAGAAATGCATCTTCAATTAAAATAATAGAAGGTAAAGATAAAACAATTATTAAAAGAAAAAATGGTTATATTATTGATAGTGTTTTAGCTTCATTTTACTTTTTTAGAGATCAAGAAGAAATTAATTTAGATAAAGCTAATATTTTACTAATAAATGATGGCTTAAATGATTTAGAAGAAATTAGTGAATTAATAAACGAAGTTATAATTCGAAAAGAAAAATTAGTTATATTAAGTGACTTTTATAGTGATATTTTCATTAACCAAGCACTATCTTTATTCATGGAAGAAAATGTAGGTATCTATTTATTAAAATGGAGTGAATTTGGGAAAAGAAAAATTGATATTATGAATGATTTATCTTTAATTACCAATAGTAAAGTTTGTGATAATAATATAATTTATAATAATGTTGGTAAATGTAAAAATGTAAAGATAACTAAAGAAGAAGTAACTTTTTCTTATGATAAAAATAGTAAAATTGAAAGAAAAATTGCTGAAATAAAAGATAGATTGGCAGAAGAAAATGATGATTTTGAAAGAGAATTTTTAAAGAAAAGATTAGCTATGTTTCAACAAGGACTTATTGAAATTGAAGTAGGGGCTTTAACTAAAACAGAACGTAAGGAAAAAAAGATGCGTTATGATGATGCGATTGGAGCAATAAACTCTGCTTTAAATGGTGTTGTTTTAGGGGGAGGAGTTATACTTTATGAAATAAGTGAAAGCCTAAATGATGAAGATTATGCCAGTAAAATATTTAAAGAATGTTTAAAAGAGCCATTAAAACAAATACTTTATAATGCTGGAGTTTTAGAAGAAGAAATAATTACTGAAATAAGGAAAAATAATTTTAGAAAAATTTATAATGTTAAGACAAATAAATTTGAAGATGAAAACACGACAGATATTTTAGATGCTACAGAAGTGGTTATAAATATTTTAAGGAATGCTTTATCAATTGCTTCAATGCTTCTTACAACAAGTTCTTTAATAATTAACGAATATAAGCAAGAAATAAATACTAATGAGTTAAATATATGATATAATTAAATTACTAAAAGATTTAAGAGGTATTTATGAAGAAAAAAAGAAATTTAATTATAGGCTTAGTCATTGCTTTGCTTGTAGTTGGTTTTATTGGTTTAAAATGTTTTTACTTGATTTATTATAGTCCTAAAGATTTAGAAAATGATATTAAAAAGATAAAATTTACAGAGCCACTTGTTATAAAAAAAGATAATGATGTTAAAGAATATTTAGAACATGATGGTATAAAAATAAGAAACGATTTTAAAGATTTTAAAGAAAAAGTTGAACAAGATAGTAGCTATCTACGAATTTTAACAGATGAAAGTGGTAAAACAGAAGCAGCTATTTCCATGGGAAAAGATTATACCTGGATAGATTATTTAAAAGAAGACGAAGTTACTTTTTACAATGCTAAGCCTAAAAAAACAACTAGCAAAGAAAGAATTAACTTTTTAAAGAAAGAAAAAATTACTAATGATATAGAATTATTTAAGTTTTTAAATAAAGAAGAGAAAAGAAAAAACAATATTTTTACGTCTATTAAAGACATAAAGGGTAGATATTCTGTCATGCTAATGGCTAGTGTTTTCATGCCGGATGTTCAAAGTATGACAGAAATTAAAGGGGACTATATAGGTTATACTTATAATATGAAAAGAGCTAAAGAAGTTGATATTTTAAAAAATAATAAACGCTATATTATTACCTTTTATGATAGAGATTATTTTACAGATGAATATGTAGAAGAGCTATTAAAAACAATTGTAATAGAAGAGTAGGTGCAGTATGGAATTAATAAAATTAGGTGATAAAACTTATTATATAAAAAATCCAGTTAATATAGGAGTATATAAAATTAATGAAGAAGATGTTTATATAATAGATAGTGGTAGTGATAAAGATAGTGGTAAAAA
>CANQIM010000122.1 GCA_947624075.1 uncultured Bacilli bacterium
CCAACTGCCATAAATGTTCAAGATCCATATTTAACTGTATATATGTGGAAGAGGAAGTCATAATTAAAAATAAAAAAAGAATATTATGTTAACTTAATTTATTAAAAGCCTTATATTATAAGGTTTTTCCTTAATACTATCAACTTCCTATAATTGATGTTATGTTAACTTCTATATAATATTAAATTTAAATTTATACTCCTCTGCTATTGAAATTACACTTTACTAGTTTTATAAAAATACTTAATACTATAATAATATATCTTATTAATATATGAAACCAAAAAATCAAAATTTTTTCTAAATTTTACATTTATACTACATATGTTCTATTGACTAAATTAAGTTAAATAAACATTGTATTTCCCACTCCCCTGCTTTTTTCTTTAGCATCGTAACAACAACTAATAGATAAAAATTAATCAAATAATAAAAGTTAATTTTCAGCAATTTAGGTTAAGAACTATCCATCTATTTAAATAAAAATTGCTTAAAATGCATTTCAATTTTTTTACATTAAATTACTTATATTAGCCAAACTATAGATAAGGAGGTATTTATGGAAGATAATGATAAAATTATATGTGATGTAGATAGTTGCAACTACAATAATAGCGAGAAGGGGACTTGTAGCTTAAAAACTATTAAGGTTTCTTGCACTTGCAATAAAAATGATTGTCAAACTTCTAAAGAAACAATCTGTCAAAGTTTTGAAAATACAGGAAGTCCTATAACAGATAGTGTCTATGAAGTTACTTCAGAAATGTAAATGTAAAAAGAGGGGACATGCCCTCCTTTTTAATTCTACTCTACCCCTACTCTATATTAATTCTTCTAAAACACTTTGACCAATCTCAGTAGCTTCTACATCAAAATTATCAGCAATCGTTGCTCCTATATTAGCAAAAGTCTCAAATGGTTTAAGTCTTTTTGGTTCTTTAAAATTGCGACTATACATAATGACAGGAACATTTTCTCTAGTATGATCATTGCCTTTGAATGTTGGATCATTACCATGATCAGCTGTAATAATAAGTAAATCATCTAATTCTAATTTATTTAAAATTATAGGAATTTCTACATCTAATTCTTCTATAGCCCTACCATATCCTTCTACGTCTCTTCTATGACCATATAAAGAATCAAAATCGGCCAAATTAACCATACATAATCCTGTAAACTTCTTATCCATAATATCAGTCAATTTATTTATAGCTTCCATATTATTCGTAGCTTTTATATTCTTATTTATTCCTTGTCCATCAAAAATATCATTTATTTTACCAATACCAATAACATTATAATTTTCTTCAAGTAAACTATCTAAAACAGTTCTTTTAGGTGGCTTTATGGCATAATCCTTTCGACCACTATTAATAAATTTATACTTACCAGGAGTACCCGTAAAAGGTCTAGCAATTATTCTTCCGATACGCCAATTTTCTTCTAATGTTAAAGCTCTTATCTTTTCACAATATTGATATAGTGTACTAATAGGAATACTATCTTCATGAGCCGCTACTTGCAAATCAGAATCAGCTGAAGTATAAACAATCAAAGAACCATAATTTACTTGACGTTCTCCTAATTCTTGAATAATACTATCATCATTACAGCACTTATTTCCAATAACTTTTCGACCTGTAACAAGTTCAATGCCATTTAAAATTTCAAAAACAAAGCCACTATTAAATGTCTTAAAAGGAATATCATTTTTAATACCGACCATTTCATAATGACCATTCAGTGTATCTTTTCCTGCATTTATTGGCTTAGCAATTGTATAATAAGCTTCAACATTCTCATCATCATTCATATTTATAGTATCTAAAAAACCAATTTTCTTTAAGTTAGGTATAAACAAATCACATTGCTCATTTACATGCTTCAAAGTATTTGCTCCATTATCTTGAAAGTTAATAGCATCATTAGTCTCCCCTACTCCTAAAGAATCTAATACCATTAAAAATATTCTTTTAAATTTCATACAATTTCTCCTTCTTATTTACTACTACGTGGATGATATTTTTTATAATCCTCAATTACCTTAGTATCACTAACTTCTGTATATATTTTAGTCGTAGAAATATCAGCATGTCCAAGCATTTCTTGAATACTTCTTAGATCAGCTCCCCTATTTATTAGATGTGTTGCGAAAGAATGTCGTAGTGTATGGGGAGATATGTTGGTATTTAATCCTTTTTTCTGTAAAATAGCCTTCAAATTCTTAAAAAAGCCTTGTCTAGTTATAGGCATACCATGATTATTTAAAAACAACTTATCACAGGCTTTACCTTTTAATAGACTGTCTCTTACATTTAGATACTTTTTTAAATATATAATAGCATACTCACCTAAAGGTACAATTCTTTCCTTACTACCCTTACCAAGTATTCGGACAAAAGAATTCATCATATCAACATCATTTATTGTTAAATTGATAACTTCACTTATTCTCAAACCACATCCATACATCAATTCTAACATAGCTTTATTACGATAGTCAAATGGGGTTACTAATTCAATATCTAAAAGCTTATCAACTTCTTCAATACTTAAAGCCTTTGGCAATGATTTCCTTAATTTAGGACGTTCAATAAACTCAGTAACATCTGTATTTACTAATTTTTCCTTTAATAAGTATTTATGAAAGTTCTTTATAACAGTCAAATTATGTGCTATTGTCGTAACAGACTCATCACTACGATCCTTTAAAAAATCCTTTACATCATCAGTAGCAATAGAATTAACATTTTTAATTCCTTTAGAATATAAAAAACTATTATATATACTTAAATCATTTCGATAAGCATCTTTTGTTTTATCAGCAAGCCCTTTTTCAAAAACACAATAATTTAAAAAGTCATCGATTGCATCATTTATAGTCATTTTTTACTCACCTTACTTATAATATATTATAATCTTTTTTTCTAATTTTTACTAGAATTAATAATTAGAGAATATAATATTTTAGATATGAAA
>CANQIM010000123.1 GCA_947624075.1 uncultured Bacilli bacterium
ATTCCATAAAGTTAAAAACATAACTGTTAAATTCCAAATAGCATCTCCTTCAATTTTAATACCATTATCTTTCCAAATACCAAAACGACTTTTTATATTGATGTATTCATCACTTAAATTAACTCCTCCAGAAAAGGCTACCTTGCCATCGATTATCGTCATTTTACGATGGTCGCGATTATTCATAAAAATGCCACGAAAAGGACTTAATTTATTAAAAGTAATGCATTTAATTTTAAATTTTTCTAACTGCTTGGCATAGTTTGTGGAAAGCAAAGCAATACTTCCCATATCATCATACATAATTCGTACATCTACTCCTTGAGATGCTTTTTCCTTTAGAATATCAAGTATTCCATTCCACATAGTTCCTTCATTAATAATAAAATATTCTAGAAAAATAAATTTTTCTGCTTTCTTTAATTCTTTTAATAACTCTGGATAAAATTTCTCACCAAAATCGTAGTAAGTAACTTTGTTATTATTACTTACAAAATGATGAGTTCGATTAAGTAAATATTGAATATTATCTAACTTTTTATCAGCTACTTCTTTGGCAATTTTAGGATCTTGAATAAGTTTATCTTTATATTCATTTTCATATTTAAAAATATTTCTTAATAATTTATTTTTAGAATAATTTTTACCTAAAGTAATTAATAAAATTGTTCCAAAGATAGGAAAGATTAAAATTAAAATAATCCATGGTAAATCATTAGAAAGACGAGTACTATTTTTCAAAAGACCTAACACAATTAATATACTAATTAAACTATAAAATATATTAATAATTCCTAAATACTTATAAAAAAACAAGCGCATTACAATAGAAAAGCCAAATTGTAATATTAATCCTAAAGCTACAATGACAGCTCTTTTAATGGCATTTATCATGAACATTAACTCCTTTACATTTGTAGTTTTTTTATATTATATCACTTATTATGAAGAATTAATAAATTTCAAATTATTAAAATAATTTTATATTAGGATAAGACTAAATAAGTTTTAAAGAAATTAATTATTATTTAAAAAGTTTTAAAATTGATATGACAATAGTAAAAAGAAGAATTATTAACAGAAGGATCGAACCAGTTTTATTCTTTTTCCAATTTTGTATAACTAAAAGAATTATTAAAACTGATAATAAAGGAATGAATATATTATTAACATTTTGTATCACATTAGTTAATTGTAAGACTGTAAAAATAATAATTGTTATTGATACAATAATTTCCATAATACTAATTATTTTCATAAAAGGGCTATTCTTATTCCATTTTTCTAGCAAATTATTTTTCTTCATAAATTTTCTCTCTTTCTACAAGGGATTATTGATAGTTCTAATAAGTTCATTATATTACAAAGTATTGGACTTTGACAATTGAATAAACTATTTTTAAAATTTTAAAGTATACTATTTTTACTAAATAGAAAAAGCATATAGATAATCTTTTTTAGATATTAAGATTTTTCTATACGCCTTTAAGTAAATTTAATTAATTATTTTTTATAATTAGTAGCTTAACTCTTCAACCTTTTTAATAATATAATTTTTTGTTGATTCAAAATCCATTTGTAATGCAATAGATAATTCATTATATAAATATTTTTCAGCTTGAGTAAAGTAATATGAATCTTTCTCACTTACTTTTTTATGTTTCATCATTCTATCATTATTTCTTAAATAAGTGGTCTTAATTATTTTTATTAAATCTTCATAGGTACCACAACTAAGTAAATCTTTATAAGTTTTTTCAATGTATTTATCATTTAAATTAACTAAAGGATTTATATTAGGAATATTTTTTATTAAATTATCTGCTTCTTCTTTACTAATGACATCTCTTAAATAACCTAATTTGTTATCTATAGGAACATCAATTATCAATGATTTATCATCAATAGGTGTTAGGATATAGTAGTCTTTTCCATTCATTTTATTATTTCTTATTTCTTTTACTATGCATACATCCTTTTTGTATACGACATAATCATTTTTCTTATACATTTTTAGTCTCCTTTACTCTACTTCTTTAGTTTTTTTATTTCACTATTTAATAGTAAGATGGCTGTTAAAAAAGCCAAAATGTCTGCTACTAAAGCACTCCACAACATAGTTTTAACACTATGAGTTAAAGTAGCAATTATAATAATTGTTGGAACAAAGAAGATGACATCTCTTGCAAGAGCTAGAAAAGTTGATTTGAAACTTGAACCCATAGATTGTAATAATATTGATATTGATTTAATTTGGCAAGTAAAAATAATTCCACCTAAAAATATTTTGAGACAATACTTAGCATATTCTAGGTATTCAAAAGAATTATTGTTACCGAAAATATTAATTATTAAACTAGGGAAAAATTCAAATAATATAAAGGCAATAAAGCCAATAATTAAGTTTATTATTAAGATATATTTTATAGTTTGTTTAACTCTATTGATATTACCTGCTCCCATATTGAAACCAATGATAGGCATTCCTCCTAAAGATACACCTATGACAATAGAGATAACTATTCCAAATACTTTCATACATATACCAATAACTGCAAGTGGTGTTACAACTCCATAAGGCTTATTAGAACTAGCTAGAGTCATATAACCATATTTACTAACTAAATTGTTTGCTACTGCTATTATGATGACAATAGCTAGTTGAGTGATTAAAGAGGCTAGCCCTAAAGAAATTATTTTTTGGCATACGTCTTTGTCTAATTTGATAGATTCTTTAGTTACTTTGAAGGCTTTAGATTTCTTTAAATAATAAATACTTACTAGAAATGTTAATATTTGACCTATTATAGTAGCAATCGCTGCTCCTTTAACGCTCATTTTAAAGACAAATATAAATATAGGATCTAGAATAATGTTTGAAATAGCTCCAATAGTAGTTGCAAACATAGCATATTTAGGACTACTATCACTTCTAATTGATGCATTTAAGCCTTGACCAATTATATAAAA
>CANQIM010000124.1 GCA_947624075.1 uncultured Bacilli bacterium
ATTATTGTATAATAAGGCCTAGTCGGAGGAATTTGGTCATGGAAAAAAAAGAAACAGATACCAATAATGAATTATCTAAGGATGAATTAATAAATCAGTTAATGGAAGATAATAAAAGACTTTACAAAAGAAGCATATTTGTCGTTCTTTTTAGTGTGGGCATTGCTTTCATGGGAACACATTATGGTTATGAGGAAGCTAAAAGAGATGCTGCAAAAAGCTACTTTGAAAAGACTTTGAAAGTCTATAATTATTTGCAAGATAAGATAGATGCTAATCTAAAATTCCCTTTTCATGATTTATTAAGTCAATTTAATAATTATGAATATTATTTAATGGACAATTTTGATGTATTTGACAGTGAAGAGTTTAGTACTGATGTTGAGCCTGCAATTGATGAATATTTTAATTACTTTAAACTTTATGCTAATTTGGCAGATAGTATTTTAGATGAGAATAATAAAAGTGATAATGGCGAAGAACTTGATTCTTTAATAAGTGCTAAAGTCTATAAAAAGGAAAATGTATTAAAAAATTAAAAATTTAGCAAATTGCTATAGTCTATATAGTTTTAGAACTTAAAACTTTAAAATTTATTTAAATTCTTGTAAAAAAGCGCAACTCAAGCTACATTTTACTTGAAATTATATAAAAATTTGGTATAATACCTATAGGCGTGTAAGGAGGGATATTATGGCTAAAGTAGGAAACAGACAATTGAAAACTCTAGTTTGTAGTGAATGTAAAGAAGAAAACTATAGAGAAGAAAGAAATGTAAAGAATACAACAGAACGTCTTGAATTAAATAGATACTGTCCTAGATGCAGAAAACATACAGTACATAAGGAAAAGAAATAAAATAATTGGAAAGTTTGGACATGATTTATTTATAAATCATTTTGTTCATTTAGAGGTGATAAAATGATAAGTACTAATGATTTAAAAAATGGTATTACGATTGAATATGAGGGCAACATTTACGTTGTTATGGAAACACAACATGTAAAACCTGGTAAAGGTGCCGCAATTGTTAAAGCTAAACTTAAAAATTTAAGAACAGGAGCTATTTTTGAACAAACATTTAATGCCGGTGTTAAGGTAGCAACAGCTCGTATCGAAAAGCAATTAATGCAATATTTATACAATATGAGTGATGTATATTATTTCATGAATATGGATACTTATGAACAATTAGAGCTAAATGCTTCATCTATTGGTGATGATGCCAAATATTTAAAAGAAAATTTGGAAGTCTACATCACAAGTTATCAAGGAGAAATTTTAGGTTTAGATTTACCTGACAAAGTTGAACTTGTTATAACACACACTGAACCAGCAGTTAAAGGTAATACAACGACTAATGCTTTAAAAGATGCTGAGTGTGAAACAGGATTAATGGTAAGAGTTCCTTTATTCATTGAAGAAGGAGAAACAATTGTAATTTCTACCGCTGATGGTAAGTACGTATCAAGAGCATAAAAATATGCTTTTTTTCTTGTAAAAAAATTCTTTCTTTGCTACAATTATTCTAATAGAAAGGGTTATATTTATGACAAAAAATGATGAAATTTATAATGATAGTTGGCTATATACATTGATATTAGTTACTTTAACGATTTTTTTAGAATCTCTAAAGAAATATACTTTTTCAATTTTTGGAGTTAATCTTACTTATGCCTTGTTTTTACTACCAGGAGTTTATCTTATTGCTAACTACATCACCAAAAAATATGGTTATAAAAAATGTGTAGTTTCCATAGTAGCTTCAGCTTTATCATTAGTTTTGTTCTATACATTAATGAGCTTTATTTTAAACAAAAAGTTACTATTAGAAAATATAAGTGGTGAATTTTGTGGCTATGTTATAAGTCAGTTTGCTAATTTAACAATTTATTCTTTTTTACTTAATAATACAAAAGCAAACTATTTCTTAATCGCAATCAACTATATTTTTTCTTTAATAATTAACTATATGTTTTATACACTTATATATCTTAACCAAGTAGCACTAAATAATTTTTGGAAAGGTTATTTTATAACTTTAGGTATTCAAGTAGTAATTTGTTTAATTTTAGCATTTATTGATATGCAAATTAAAAGAGGTAGGGAGTTAGAAAAATAATAAAAAAAGATGCTTCATAAGGCATCTTTTAAAGTGCAATAGAAAGAAAAGTAAGAATGAAATTATGAAACATATGCATGGACATAGATGTATAAATTGAATCTGTTTTATAATAAGCTAAAGCAAATGCTCCACCTAAAGCTCCATATGGAATCACATATAAGTAATCCACCCATGATGTTACATTACCAACAACATGAGCTAATCCAAAAATTAAAAATGATAAAAGGCAAAAAACATATTTATTTTTGAAAACATCTTTTAGTGTTTTACGAAAGACTATTTCTTCATTAAAAGGAGCGATAATACCAGCATTAATTAGCATTACTAAAGGTAGGCTAGAAATCATTTTTTGAACAGCTTGTTCATTAGCGGCCCCACCTGTTTTAAAGAAAATATTTATAAATATATTTGAAATTACCATTATAAATAAACCAACTAACCAATAATTAAAAGCTACATTAATGTTTTCAAAAAGGTTAGCTTTAAATTTTTTAAACTCTTTGATTAGGTCCTTTCTATACATTAAGAAAAAGATGATAACAAGAATAACATTAGAAAAGGCATTTAATAAGACATTAACTGAGTTTGATATTTTTGCGACATCCATTTTAAACAAAATAATAGGAATATATTGAAAAAGATAACTTTCATTAAAAATTATGAAAACAATTATCAATTTAACAATATTTTTTATTAGAGTCTTTTTTTCCATTTACATCACCACTATTAATATACCATAAATTTGGCTCTATAATTACAAAAATCAACTTTTACCT
>CANQIM010000125.1 GCA_947624075.1 uncultured Bacilli bacterium
ATAAAGAGACTTCTAAATACGGTACTACAAAGAAAATGATTATTGATGGTAGTGAACAGGATGCTATTTTAGTAGCTTTAACGGAAGATAATAAGTTGTATGCTTATGGAGATGTAATGCTTGATGATATTTTAGATAAGCCAAAGGAATTAGCGTCTAACGTAAAAGATTTTTTTGCTAATCAACTTGTCATTTTGTATACTGATTTTGATAATAATTTTTATGCGCTTAGTAGTATGCCATCAATTGGGGAAGATTCTCATAATTTTACTAGGTTAGCTTCAAATGTAGATAAATTTGCATTTTGTGGATTTGACGGTATTATGGTTTTAGATAAAGATAAAAATTATTATCTTCAAGTTACAAATTTGGGTTCTAAATATTGTGGTTTTGATGATGGCTATAGTGAACTTACAAAAATAAATTTTGGTGATAATATGATTAGTGATTTAAATGGTGATAGTAGCTTTTCGACATTATTACTTTCCAATGGTGATTTATATGAAGCACATTCGAAGACAATTTATGATGGCAAGCCTGGAAGTTACGAAAAAATTTTATCAAATGTAAAAGCAATTAAAAATCAATATGCAATTACAACAAACAATGAAATTTATTATATTAATAATTCTGGTTTTAATGGTTTTATTGATAAAGTAACTTCTGATGGTAAAAATATATATGATAATTATTATCAAACAAATGATGGTAAATTTCATTATATAGGTTATTATAATCAACCTAAAATATATGATATAGAAAGAAATGATGTTAAGGAAATGCTTTATCATAATACAGATTTTACTAAATTAATTTATGTAAATAATAAAAATCAATTGGTTTTATATGATGAAATTGAAACTAAAAAGTTAGACTTTAGTCCATCTTCTATGAAAGAAGTTTATGATTTTATAAAATAAAACTGATAGTTGAGTTTTCTCTTCTATCAGTTTTTTTCTAAAAAAGAACTAATTACTGTTCTTTATTAAAACATTTTATCAATATCTTTAGGTACTTTATCATTTACAATCGTACTAATTATTTTATCTTCCTTTTCTTTTGATACAGTTTTTCCTGTCATAGATGAAATATCTTTTATTACTTCTCTAAGTGTTTTTTCATCTTTCATATTAGAGTCTTGTAATTTTTTAGCTAGACTCATAATTGTTTTTTTATCGATACTTGTTTTCTTTTCAATTCTATTAAAAAGGTTATCTGTAAACATAATTACCTCCTAAAACATTATATGTAAATTAGGTAATATGTTTAAAACTATTTTTTAGAAAGAGCTTTACATTTTCTATTAAATTCTTCTAGTGTTATTAAGCCCTTATCAAGACGTTCTTGAAGCATGGCAAGACTTTTAGTACGCATATCTTTATTACTGACAGGATCAGCATGATTAATTGTTTTTATGTCTTCAATATACGGATTTTTATTTAGAATCATTTTTTTATTTTCTTCTTGTAAGATATTTAATTTTTTATTAAAGTCATTTGCTTGTTTTAAAGAATTTTCATAAGAATTATTATTGTTTTTACTAATTATCATAGTCATCCTCATTCCTATTTTTAAATTGTAAGACTATAGGTGTACCTGTAAAATCAAAACTTTCTCTAATTTTATTTTCCAAATAACGTTCATAAGAAAAATGAACAAGTCCTTTGGAATTAACTCTAAAAGTAAATTTAGGAGGCTTAATTCCTGTTTGCGATGTAAAATAAATCTTTAATCTTTTGCCTTTATAAGATGGAGGTTGATTAAGAGCAGTTGCATCCATTATAACATTATTAATTAAACTAGTTTTAATCTCTTTTTTGATATTTTCAGCTACTTTTAAAACTTCAGGCATAAGGGTATGAATTCTTTTTTTAGTTAAAGCTGATAAAAAGACAATTGGGGCATAAGTTGCGAATTGAAATTCAGCACGCATTAATTTTTCAAATTCTTGAATGGTTGTATCTGTTACTGTATCCCATTTATTGACAACAAATATTAAACCTTTGCCTCTTTCGATAGCATAACCAGCAATATGCTTATCATGTTCCTTAATACCTTCTTCAGCATTTATAACGACTAGACAAATATCACTTCTATCAATTGCTTTTAAAGATCTAACTAAACTATATTTTTCAACTGATTCAAAGACTTTACCCTTTTTACGCATACCTGCTGTATCAATTAATAGATATTCTTCATTATTGTACTTTAAAACGGAATCGATTGAATCTCTTGTAGTACCAGCAATATCTGAAACAACAACACGCTCTTCATTTAAAAGAGCATTCATAAGACTACTTTTACCAACGTTTGGTCTACCAATAATTGAAAACTTTAATCGCTCATCTTCTTTTTCTTCTTGTTCATGAAAAGTCATTGTAATCGTATCCATTAGTTCAACATAGCCAATATTATGAATACTACTAATAGGAATATAAGTATCAAAACCTAATTCATAAAAATCATATATATTGTCTTGGGCTTGTTTTACATCCATTTTGTTTATCGCAACAATAACTTTTTTATTAGATTTTCTCAAAATATCACGTACTACTAAATCACTACCAGTTAAACCATCCGTACCATCTACTATGAATACAACAATATCAGCCTCATTAATAGCTATTTCAGCTTGAATTTTTATTTCCTCATTAAAGTCATTTTTAGTAGTATCAATACCACCAGTATCAATTAGAAAAAATTTCTTTTTATTATAAGTTGCTTCTTGATAAATTCTATCTCTTGTAATACCAGGTGTATCTTCAATAATAGAAATTCTTTTACCTACTATTTTATTAAATAAAGTACTCTTACCAACATTTGGTCTTCCTACTAAAGCAACAGTTGGGATAGACATAAAATCACCTCTTTTACTTGTTT
>CANQIM010000126.1 GCA_947624075.1 uncultured Bacilli bacterium
GTAAAAATACATACATTTATAGAAAGTGCTAATAATATTAGAGAAGATTTTGCTAATTATATAGATTTTGCTTATACGTCTTTAGAAGACTTATTAGAAAAAATGAAGAGTGTTTTTACAAAAGTCAATTTTGTTTCTAAAGGAGAAGTTAAGAATAAAAATAGTAAAAAACAAGATAGAGCTAAATTAAAAGAAAAATATGAGATAGCTAAAGAAAAAATAGTCATATCTTTTATAGACAATTTTTCTTATGAAACACGTCCTCAAGTATTTTTAAAAATAGTAGAAAAGTTAGCTTCCAATGATAAATTATATTTCATTATGTCTGGTGAAGGACAAATGGAAAAAGATGTAAAAGAGAAAATAGAAGCTAATAATTTAGAAAAAAAAGTATTACTTTTAGAAGAACAAGATGACTATAAAGAATTGATTGAATTAAGTGATCTTATTGTTAAGTGTGCTTCTAAAGAAGGAAATACATTTATAGATTATCAAGCTTTATCATTAAAAACACCAGTAATAAGTGTAGATGTTGGTAATGAAAAAGATTATCTATATGAAAAAGCAGCAGAAATAGTTACTTATATGGATTCTAAAAATGAAGAAGAATATAGTATTTATGCTGATAAGTTTATTGAAAAAATTAATAAAGTTTTAGATAATTTAACAACTTATCAAGAGAAAGCAAGTGAGTTTGCTACTACGAATGAAGCTTATTATGATAATTATTTAGAAAAAATAATTGCTTCTATTAATGAAGAAGTAAAACCAAAAGATAAAGTTTTTAAAGCTAATATAATATATTCTTATTATACAATTCAATTAAAAGAAAATTTCAGAAATACATATATGACATATTATAAAGATATGCATGGTATAAAGCCTCGTGAAGAAATTGATTATAGTAAATTTGCTATTATGAAAAGAAGATTAAGAGGTTATGGTATAAAAAATAATATTGAAAATGAAATGCATTTTATATTTTTAAAATTAGGCTTTTTTGCTAAAACAATAAAAGGGCTAGTTATGTTTATTAAAAATCTAGTCATATCGGTAATTTATTTATTACCAATAATATTTATGTTTATAGTATGTCTTATGAAAATTGTTAAAAGAAAAGTGGCATTATTAATAAAAAAAGTGAATTAAATTAAAGATAAGGTAAGGTTGATTTTATGAGTAAAATATTACTATATGGTGTTGGTTCATATAAAAATAGAGGGGTAGAAGCTTTAATTAAGACAACTTTAGATCTATTAGCAGGAGATATAACTATTGCGACTTTTGATTATGATTATAATAAAAATTTCTATACTGACAAAGCTAAATATATTAAACATCGTGTTACAGATATGGAATTAACAGAAAAAGATATAGAAAAATTAAATAATTTATATAAAGAGAAAAATTTTAAAGAAGTAGAAAAGTTGTATCAAAAAGAAGTAATTGCTGAAATAAAAAATAGTGATATATGTATCTCTATTGGTGGAGATAATTACTGTTATAAAAATAATGATTGGTTATTTGTTATAGATGAAGAAGTTAAAAGACAAGGAAAAAAACTTATTTTATGGGGAGCTTCTTTATTTGAAAATATTGATGATGCTGCTTTAGCTAATGATATGAATCTTTTTGATATTTTACTACTTCGTGAAAGTATTTCTTATAATGCTATTAAAGAATTTGTACCTTTAGAAAAACTTCTTTTAGCACCAGATCCAGCTTTTGCTTTAGAAAAGAAGAAAGTTACAATAGATGATTTTTATAAGAAAGGTAAAGTTGTAGGTATAAATGTAAGTCCTTTAACTATTTTAAATGCTAGTGAAGAAGATGAACGTTTTAAAGAAGTAATTAATTTGATTAACTATATCTTAAAACATACAAAATATAAAGTTGCCCTTATTCCTCATGTTGCGACAGATGAGGGTAGTGATATGGATGTTTTATCAGCTATTTATGAAAAATTTAAAGGTAATAAAAAAGTATTTTTAGAAAAAGATATTTATGATGCATCAGAAATTAAAGAAATTATTTCTAAATGTGAAATGCTAATTACTGCAAGAACTCATGCTTCTATTGCTGGTTATTCTACCTGTGTGCCTACATTAGTAATAGGTTATAGTGTAAAATCAAAAGGAATTGCTAAAGATTTATTTGATACATATGATAACTATGTTATTCCTAGTGAAGAACTTAAGAATAATAAATTAATTGATAATTTTATTTGGCTAAATAAAAATAAAAAAATGATAAAAGAACATTTACAAGAAATTATTCCTGTAAAAATAAAAGAAGCCAAAGAATTATATAATAAAGTAAATGATAAAATAGCTTTTAATGAGAAAAACTCTATTTGTAGTAAAAATAAATGTATTGGTTGTGGACTTTGTCTTAATAAATGTCCTAAAGGAGCTATAAGTTTTGAAGAAGACAAATTAGGTTTTAGATATCCTATAGTTAATAAAGAATTATGTATTTCTTGTGATTTATGTAAAAAAGTATGTCCTGTAAATGAACAAATTCCAAGAGATAAAATAAAGCGCTTATGTTATGCTTGTAAAAATAAAGATGATGAAGTAATTGCTAAATCAACTTCTGGTGGAATATTTAGTATTTTTGCCGAAAAAGTGTTAGCTAAAAAAGGTGTAGTATATGGAGCCTATCAAGAAAATACAAGTGTAAAACATATTAGAATTGATGATATCAAAGATTTAGATAAGATAAGAGGTTCAAAATATGCTCAAAGTAATTTGCAAGAAATTTTTAGTTATCTAAAACAAGATGTTTTAGATAATAAGTATATACTTATTAGTGGTACGCCATGTCAAATAGGAATGTTTAAAA
>CANQIM010000127.1 GCA_947624075.1 uncultured Bacilli bacterium
ATGAATAGATTAAAAGAATTACGTGAAGATAAAGATTTATATCAAAAAGATATAGCCAAGCTACTAAATATAGACCAATCTAATTATAGTAAATATGAATTAGAAAAAATAAACATCCCTATTGAGACTCTAAAAAAATTAGCTGATTTTTACGAAACTAGCACTGACTACCTTCTTTATAGAACTGATGAAAGAAATAGTTACCCTAAATCTAGAGTTAAAGACAATTTTAAATAACACGAAAAAAACCTTTCTATAATATTCAAGAAAGGTTTTTCTATCTATAAGCTATCTTATTTATGCAACTTCTTCTTTTATCTTTCGATTAGCAACTGCATTATATGCTTCTTCAATATCATTAAAATAAATTGTTTCATCTTTTAACTTTTCATAGGTTTCATTTCCTTTTCCAAGTATTAAAACCATATCTTTTTCTTGAGCCATATCAATTGCTTTTTGAATAGCTTCTCTTCTATCTATTACAATTTCATAGTTATCATGTGTTTCTTTTAATTCTTTAATAATATCTTCACAAATAGCTTGTGGATCTTCACTTCGAGGGTCTTCATACGTAAATATTGCATATGTAGCATTTTCTACAACTACATTACCAACCTTTGGTCTTTTTAAATAATCTCTTTCTCCAGCCTGTCCAATTACAACAATGCTTCTATTTATATCAAGTGTATGTACAAAATTTAAAAGTTTAGAAATACCATTAGGTGTATGAGCATAATCAACCATGACATAGTAAGGCGTATTTGTTGTTAAAAGCTCTAGTCTTCCACTTACTTTAATATCTTTAATTCTCTTTATAATTTGTTCCATACTAACACCTAAAGCAAGTGCTACCAATACTCCAGCTGCTAAATTATAGACATTAAAGTCACCTAATAGAGGACTTTCAATATTGTATTCTACATCTTTATATTTAAAGACAATATCTGTCTTTCTAGGGGCAATCTTGAAATCAACTATTTGTAAATCATTACCTTCATCAGCACCATAAGTCAACACTTGTCCATTACAAGCTTCCTTTACTATTTCAAAATACTCATCATCTCTATTTAATACACAAAAGCCATCTTTTTTTGTCTGCTTAAAAAGTTTTAATTTAGATTGAACGTAGTTTTCAAAACTTCCGTGAATATTTAAATGTTCTGATGTTATATTTGTATAAACACCAACATCAAATTGCATGGCTTGTAATCGACCTCTAAAAAAAGCTTCACTACTTGCTTCCATCGCAACATATTTACAACCAAATTTTACAAACTCATCTAAATAATTATAAAGATTATGACTATC
Source organism: uncultured Bacilli bacterium (assembly GCA_947624075.1). Lineage (GTDB taxonomy): Bacteria > Bacillota_I > Bacilli_A > RF39 > UBA660 > CANRGD01. The sequence continues at coordinate 1,309 of CANQIM010000127.1, forward strand.
TGGAGTAGTATTAGGATTATCGCCTGAAAATTTAGCACAACTCCTACCATTAGTTCCGATATAGCCACAAATATCACTGCCAATTAAAGTTTGAATTATTGTAGAAGTAGTAGTCTTACCATCAGTTCCTGTTACCCCAATCATTTTAAGTTTCTTATCAGGATAATCATAGAACTTCTGACAAAGATAAGGTAATTCTCTATTTGTATCTGGAACTTTTATAATAGGTATGCTTTTTTTACCTACATCTTTACTAACTATAATTGCACTTGCCCCATTTTTTATCGCATCATCAATAAAATCATGTCTATCTGCTGTAACTCCCATTGTACAAACAAATAAACTTCCTTCTTCTACCTCTTTTGAATTTATAGAAATATTTTTTATTAATATATCAGTATCAACATTAGGATATAATTCATTTAACTTTTTCATATCTATCACCAACTAAATTATACAGTAAAATCTTTTAAATTTAAAGCGTTTTTCTTGATATAATTTTGCTTTTACGTTAAAATTATTTAAGGTGATAATTAAATGAAGTCAATGATATTTGGAGCTGGTAGTGATCTTGGAGTTCATATTGACGGAGCTCATCTTGGACCAGTACAATTAATGAATGATTTAAAAGGTTTTTACAATGGAGAAAGCATGCAATTTATTCAAGATGAAAATATAATAAAAAGTAGAAATCTTTCTGATCTTCGTAAAAATGAATATGAAGTAGAAAAATTTAATATACAACTATATAAAGCTATGGTTGAAAAAATAAGCGCCGGCTATTTCCCAATCTTAATTGGAGGAGATCATTCTGTTGTTGTTGCTAGTGCCTTGGCTTCGGCTAAAGTAAATACTGATATTGGTATTATTTGGATTGATGCCCACACTGACTATAACACTTTTGAGTCTACTGTAACGGGTAATCTTCATGGTCTACCTCTTGCTGCTATAAATGGTTATAATCAAGAAATGACAGTATATCATGATGGTAAAACTATTCAAACTTCAAGAACAGTTATTGTTGGAGCTCGTAGTATTGACCCAGCTGAAAAAGAAATTTTAAAATATTCGGGCGTTACCGTTTTCTCTACTGAAGATATTGAAGAAAAAGGTGTCGAAGCTGTTATGGAAGAAGCCTTTAAAATAGCCGGTTATAAAACAAAAGGAATTCATGTTAGTTATGATTTAGATGTAATTGACCCAGAAATTGCTCCTGGAGTTTCGGTCCCTGAATTTGATGGAATTACTGAAGAAGATGCAATGAAAATAAATGAAATAATTATCAAACATATGAAGGAAGTCGTTTCATTTGACTTAGTTGAATTTAATCCCCTTCGTGATGTAAACAGAAAAACAGAACAGATTGCTCTTAATATTTTAGCTCAAATAATTAAAGCTGTAGAAAATAAAGGTAAATATCAAAAATACGTTTATTAACATCCTCATCGATGTTTTTTAGTAAATATAATATTGCAAATTTTTTAAGTAACAATTTAGTTACTTTTTTTGTATAACTCTTTACGAAGAACAAAAA
>CANQIM010000128.1 GCA_947624075.1 uncultured Bacilli bacterium
TTTTTAGGAGTTATACGAGTTGTTTTTAGTAAGTTAAAAAGATTAGCAACAGCTTCTTTCTTTTGCTCTAATTGCTGATATTTTTCTTCAGAGATAAGGCCAACTTGATAACCATAATCAGTTAAACGGAAATTAGCATTGTCATGACGAAGTAATAAGCGATATTCGGCACGTGATGTTAATAGACGATAAGGATCTTTTACACCTTTTGTTACTAAATCATCAATTAAAACACCAATGTATGATTCATTTCTTTTTAAAATTAAAGGTTCTTTTCCTTCTAGTTTTAAAGAGGCATTTATTCCAGCTATTAAACCTTGTCCTGCAGCTTCTTCATAACCACTAGTACCATTTATTTGGCCTGCTGTATAAAGATTTTCAATTAATTTTGTTTCTAATGAACGCTTTAATTGTGTTGAGTCAATAGCGTCATATTCTATAGCATAAGCATATTTCAAAATTTTTGCCTGTTCTAATCCTTTTAAACTATGAACCATTTCTTCTTGAACATTATGAGGCATACTGGTAGAAAATCCTTGTAAGTAAATATCATCGTAGTATATACTCTCAGGCTCTAAAAATAATTGATGACGTTCTTTTTCAGAAAAGCGAACAACTTTATCTTCAATAGATGGGCAATATCTAGGACCAATGCCTTCTACATAACCACCATACATGCTAGATTCATTTAAATGATCTTTTATTATTTGATGAGTTTTTTCATTGGTATAAATTAGATGACATGGTACTTGATTTTTTACATCGTAGTAAGGAATGTTATCAAAGGAAAAAGTATGATACTCTTCATCACCTGATTCAATAGAAGTTTTAGAAAAATCAATGGAATCTTTAGCTAAACGTGGTGGTGTTCCTGTTTTTAGACGAAGAATTTTAAAACCTAATTCCTTTAAATGATTACTTAAAAATTTACTATCTTCTTCACCATGTGGACCTCCTGGATGTTTTTGATCTCCAGTTAAAATCATTGCTCGTAGATAAGTTCCTGTTGTTAAAATTACAGCTTGAGAAAAGATTTTTGTACCATCAGCTAATTCAATACCTTTTATACAATTATTTTCAACTAATAAATTTTCAACCATCGCTTCTTTAATATCAAGATACTCCTCTTTTTCAAGAGTTTTTAACATTTCTTTAGGATAAGTAATTTTATCTGCTTGAATTCTTAAAGCTTGAACAGCTGGACCTTTTTTGGTATTTAGCATTTTAGCTTGAAGAGCGCTTTTATCGGCATTTCTTCCCATTTCGCCACCTAGGGCATCTATTTCACGAACAACTATGCCTTTAGCTGGTCCACCTACTGAAGGATTACATGGCATATCAGCTATATTTTTAATATTTCCAGTAATTAATAAAGTATGGTGTTTCTTTCTAGCACTAGCAAGGGATGCTTCGCAACCAGCATGTCCACCCCCTACTACAATTATTTCATAATTCATTTTTGTCACTTCCATTTTATTTTCCAACACAAAAGTTAGCAAATAGATTATCTATTATTTCATCACTATATGTTATACCTATTATTTCTCCTAGGGTGTCAAAACATTCTTTTAAATCTATTTCAATCATATCGACTGGACTATTATTTTCTAAAGCTTTTTCAGCAGATATTAGACTTTGATAAGCTTTTTTTGCTAAGGAAATTTGTCTAGTATTTGAAAGAATGGTATAATCATTAGACTTTATTTGCTCTAAATTGAAAAGTTCTTTTATTTTTTCTTTTAAAGGAGTTATTCCTTCATTATTTAAAGCTGTTGTTTTTATTATATTAGATGTGTCAGTAATTTCTATTTGTTTTGGTAAATCGGTTTTATTTAAGACAATTATACGAATTTTGTCTTTAGTTTTTTCTAAAATATTTTGATCTTCTTCAGAAAGTTTTTCATTGCTATTTAGAACAACAATTACTAAATCAGCTTTATCAATCATTTCTAGGCTTTTATTTACACCAATTTTTTCGACAACATCTTTGGTTTTTCTAATACCAGCTGTGTCTATTATGTTTAAAAGAAGGCCGTCTAGATAAATTTCACCTTCTACTATGTCACGAGTTGTACCAGCTATATCTGTAACAATGGCTTTTTCTTCTTGAAGAAGTTGATTTAAAATACTACTCTTCCCTACATTTGGTTTACCGACAATTACCGTTTTTATACCATTTTTTAAGCAATTAGAATTAGACGATGCTTTTATTAAGTCTTGAAGGGATTTTTTCATATTTTTTATTTCAGTATTTAATTTTTCTAGTGTTATTACTTCTATGTCATAATATTCTGGGTAATCTATATTTACTTCAATTGATGACAAGAGATTTTTCAAATTATTACGAAAACTTTCTATTAATTTTGAAATATTTCCATTTAAAGTGGAAATAGCTAATTTTCTTGCTTCATCACTTTTACTTTCAATAATGTCCATTACAGCTTCACTTTCAGCTAGGTCAATTCGTCCATTTAAGAAGGCTCTTTTTGTGAATTCTCCCCTATCTGCTAAACGAGCTCCATTTTTTATACATAGTTCTAAAACTTTGTTTGTGGCAATGATTCCGCCATGACAATTTATTTCAACTATATCTTCAGTCGTGAACGTTTTAGGAGATTTCATTACTGATACTAAAACTTCATCAATTATTTCTGCATTATCATAAATATGGCCATAAGAAATAGTATGGGATTTTACTGTGGTAAGGTCTTTTTCTTTAAAAATTTTATTGGCAAGAGAAATAGCTTCTGTTCCACTTAGACGAACAATAGAAATAGCCCCTACTCCAAGTGCTGTTGAGATAGCAACAATTGTATCAGTCATAGTA
>CANQIM010000129.1 GCA_947624075.1 uncultured Bacilli bacterium
AGTTAAATAAATGCCAAATTCTTTATTTCGTCTTTTCATTAGAAATCTTGAAGCATAAATAATTAAAAAGCCTAATATAAATGAAACAAAAACACTAACTCCTGATAATACATTCATCATAAGTTCAATTAAATCGCTTGTTGATGAAGAAACATTCATCATAACTGTCTGACTATCAAGAGCATTAAATACATAAAATATCGCAACACCAAGAATAAGTGTAAAAAAATAGATGGCATAATCTTTTATACTTTTCTTTATATTTTTTAATGATAATTTACAAAGCATCACTTAAATCGCCACCAAGTAATGTAACTACATCAATAATCTTATCAAAAAATTCTTTACGTGAATTTTCTCCCTTATGTAACTCTTTAAAAATTTTACCATCCTTGATAAAGATTACTCTATCGGCATAACTTGCTGTAAAAGCATCATGTGTAACCATTAAAATAGTTGCTTCTAAATTTTTATTCAAATAATTAAATTTTTCTAGTAACATTCTTGCTGATTTAGAGTCAAGTGCTCCTGTTGGCTCATCAGCCAAAATTAATTTTGGATTAGTAATAACAGCTCTAGCAGATGCAACTCTTTGCTTTTGCCCACCACTCATTTGATAAGGAAACTTATCTAAAACATCTTTTATATCTAATTCTAAAGCTACCTTTTTAATTTGCCTATCAATATCGATAGCTTTTACATTTTGAATAGATAAAGCTAAAGCAATATTTTCATAAGCCGTTAAAGTATCTAGTAAATTAAAGTCTTGAAAAATAAAACCTAACTCTTCCCTTCTAAATTTGTTTAGCTCATTTCCTTTTAATTTTGTTATGTCCTTACCTGAAACATAAATGTGTCCTGCTGTTAATCTATCAATTGTTGATATTACATTTAATAAAGTTGTCTTTCCAGAACCACTTGCTCCCATAAATGTAACAAATTCGCCCTTCTCTACTTCAAACGAAATATTATCTATTGCCTTTGTAAGTGAAGAACGACTTCCATAGTATTTTTCTATTTTTTCAACTTTTAAAATACTCATATTTTCCCTCCTCACTTTTCATATTAACTTATTATTATTTACTTGTCGTCTTTTCTACATTACAAAATCCTAACAATTTTGTAACCTTATTTTAAAACATCATAATACTTATTTTTAGAAAAGACTAAAGACACCTTAGTATAAGCATTTTCCTTGGATTCTATTTCTATTTTATGACCTAGCTTTTTACAAAGATTTTTAGCTATATATAGCCCCATACCTGTAGAAGTTCTTCTTTTCCTACCATTACTCCCTGTAAAAGTTTTATCAAAAACTTGCTTTATATCACTTTTTGAAATTCCAATCCCATTATCTTCAATAATCAAAGTAAAAGTATCTTTCCGATTATCGCCATAAATCTTAATATAAGAATTATCATCTTTCTTATATTTAATACTGTTATTAATTATTTGATTTAAAATAAATTCTAACCATTTAGAGTCTGTATAAACTTTATAATTAACATTTTCTACTTTAAAGTCTATCTTATTATCTAACAAATCATCTATATTTCTAATTCCAACATTCTTAATAATTTGCTCTAGCTTAACTTCGTTAATAAAATAATCTTTTTCGGCATTCTCACTTCGTACATAATATAAAACTTGATCCACACAATCTTCTAAATTCTTTAAAATATTTTTTGTTTTCCTATCTAAAGGCTTTTTTTGATTATTTAAATTTAATACTAAACTAGCAAGTGGCTTTTTAACTTCATGAACCCACATTTCAATATACTCTTTATTATCAAGTAATTGTTCTTCTTGCATCAACACATTTTCATTCATCGACTTATTTATTTGATAAAGCGCTTCACACAATAATTGTCCTTCATAAAAACTAGGACTTTTTAAAGTTTCTAACACTATATAAGCTTTATCAAGTTGTTCAATATTTCCTAAAAGATCTAAATAAAATTTTTTCTTTCTGAAATAATCTATCAAAAGTAAAATGACTAAAGTAAAAACTAAAATAATACTAATCGCAATAATTAATTGCTTATCTACTTTAAAAGCTAAAAGCATAAGTAAAATAAGTATTAAGCTCAAAGAATAAATACCTATAACATATAATTTATCTTGTAAATATTTTTTTAATTTCATGATAATATATAACCTTGTCCCTTTCTTGTATCAATTGCTTTTTCATAACCTATTTCTTTTAATTTATTTCTTAATCTACTTATATTAACTGTTAAAGTATTATCATTTACAAACTCTGTATTATCCCAAAGAACAGTCATCAATTCATCTCTTGTAACTATCTTTTCTTGATTAGCTATCAAATGAGAAAAGATAAGCATTTCATTTTTAGTAAGTATGATTTCTTTATTATCTTTTTTGATTGTTCCTTTTCTAACATCAAATTTTAAATCTTTATAAGTTAACTCACTAATATCATTTCTTGCTCTTTTTAAAACAGCTCCTATTCTTAATAATAAAATATTAGGGTTATATGGTTTCGTAATATAATCATCTGCCCCATAAGAAATAGATAAAGCTTCATCAGTTTCATTATTTTTACTTGTTACCATAATTACTGGTATATTTGATTTTTTACGAAGATTTTGAAGTAATACTTCACCATTTATAAAAGGAATATTTATGTCAAGTAGTAATAAATCAGGCAAATTATTTAAAATTTCTTCTAAAGCCTTAGTAAATTCTTTTAAAATAACTACTTCATAATTACTTTTTTCTAATAACTCTTTTAATTCATCTCTTATTACTTCATCATCTTCAACAATCATAATTTTCATAGTAACCAC
>CANQIM010000130.1 GCA_947624075.1 uncultured Bacilli bacterium
TATTATGGAGTTAATTTAATAGATGAATATCCATTAAAAGTTTATATCTTAAAAGATATTGAAAATTATATCAGAGATTTCATCAAAGCCAATCCTATTGAAGATTTTGACTACAAGCAACAAGCTTCACTTATAAAATCGGATTTGTCAAATAAAACAAAATTACAAGATGCCTTAATTGTTCTTCAACTAATTAATGCTCCTATGGAACTTGTCTTTATAATAAAAAAACGCCTTAAAAATCATAAATAGTTGGAAAACTAATCAATAATATGATATAGTTTTTATAAGATAGTAAGGTAGGTATTTATATGAAAGTAAAAAAAGTTTTAATGTCAATCTTTATTTTTTCACTCATAGTTTTATGTTGCGGTTGTGATGGAAACACCACTAGAGACATAAGACATGCTGGCTATACATTAACAGGAGATACTTTTACTTGTAGTGATTTAGTCCCTAAGGATGAAGAAGATACATCATATAAGAAAATTAAATATTACAATAATTCATATATCATTACAGAAGATGGTGAAATTTATGAAATATCAATTGGGCTAAAATATGCTAATAATGAAAATTGTAAAAAAGCCGAAGCTCCTTTTCAAGTAGATGCTATCTTTGGTGATATAGCAAGAGGTAAAGATGGTAATATCTATTATTTAACTACACAAAATAATGCCACTAAATATAGTGCTATACCAAATACAGATAATAATTATCAACTATATAGCCTATTATTGAAAGATACTAATAATCTAAAAATTCAAACTTACGATAATAATACAGGTTCTTACTTAATTTTAAAAAATGATGGAAATATCTACAATTATACTGTTTCTAGAACCGAAAATAACAAAGAATACATTATTGTTAGTTCAGCTATAGCTTATAGTAAAACACAATTTAATGGCAACATAATCGATTTTTCTTATCAAGGAAATAGTTTAAATACTTTTATAAAAACAGATAGTACTGTATATCGTCTTCGTGTAAAAAATCAAGATGAATGTAGTAAATTCGCCGATGTTACCTGTGAATATGAAATGCAAGAAGATGAAGCATTTCTAAATCATAAAGATAAAATATTATCTTTCAATGGTTCCACTTTAATAACTACATATGGCAAAATGTTCACAGTAGCTTCTTAAAAGACTTAAGGTCTTTTTCTTTTTCTTCTAAAATATGCTATACTTTTTAAAGAGGTGAGATTATGCTAATCGCAAATGACTGGCAAGATTATGAAATAATAGATGCATCTCGTGGTATGAAACTAGAAAGATGGGCAAACATTTATCTTTTAAGACCAGATCCACAAGTTATATGGGATACAGGTAATTTACTTGAAAAATATCACGATAAGATTAATGCTGTTTATCACAGAAGCAATAAAGGTGGAGGACATTGGGAAAATATAAAGAATACTCCAAGTAGCTGGCAAGTAAATTATCAAGATTTAAAATTTAATATTAAGCAAATGGGCTTCAAGCATACAGGATTATTTCCAGAGCAAGCTGTTAATTGGAATTTTTTAAGAGAGAAAATAAAAACATCGAAAAGAAAAATAAAAGTCTTAAATCTTTTTGCTTACACAGGAGGTGCCACAGTAGCTTGTCTATCAGCAGGAGCTAGCGTATGTCATGTCGATTCATCAAAAGGGATGGTTGACTGGTGTAAAGAAAATGTCAAAAGTAGTGGCTATGAAAATGCCGAAGTTCGTTACCTTGTAGATGATGTAGTAAAATTTGTCAAAAGAGAAATTAGACGTGGCAACAAATATGATGGTATTATAATGGATCCACCAAGTTATGGTCGTGGAAGTAATGGTGAAGTGTGGGACATAGAAAAAAATTTAAATTATTTAGTAGAATTATGTTGTGACATATTAAGCGATAATCCTTTGTTTTTTCTAATAAATTCATATACAACAGGTCTATCAAGCACTGTTCTTGAAAATATTTTAAAATTAACTGTTAACAAAAAATATCAAGGTAAAATAACTTGTGGAGAAATAGGACTTCCTATAAAAAATAATACTCTAAAACTACCATGTGGAATTTATGGAAGATGGGAAAATGAATAAATTAAATATTTTGTATGAAGATAATCATTTAATTGTTGTTGAAAAGCCCTGCAATATTTTAAGTCAATCAGACAATACTAATGATTTAGACTTGCTTACTATGGTAAAGCAATATATAAAAGAAAAATATCATAAGCCAGGAAATGTATACTTAGGACTTATTCATAGATTAGATAGACCAGTTGGTGGCATAATGGTTTTTGCCAAAACGTCTAAAGCAGCAAGTAGACTTACTAAGTCCTTTAAAAATCATGAGATTATTAAAAAATATCTAGCTGTTTGTCATGGAAAATGGAACCAAAAAGAAGGAAAATTGATTGATAAATTGAAACGTCTTTCAAATGGAAATACGGTAGTTGCTAAAGATGGAAAAGAAGCAATATTAGAATATAAAGTTCTTGACTACAATAAACAGGAAGACATTTCTTTAGTAGAAATTAACCTTAAAACAGGAAGACATCACCAAATTAGAGTTCAGTTAGCAAATAGTAATCATGCTATTTGTGGTGATCAAAGATATGGACAACAAGAAAAAATGCAGATTTGTCTTTTCGCATACCATCTAGAATTTCCTCATCCAGTTACACATGA
>CANQIM010000131.1 GCA_947624075.1 uncultured Bacilli bacterium
TCACTACTCCATTTATCAGTAAGTTCTGCCATAGGTGAAGCAGGTGTAATAGGATATATTCCTGCTACCTCTGTAAAATTATATGAAACATAACTAGCTGCCTCATTACCATCCATTATTTTTTTCATCTTTTAATCACCTTCTAAAAAATATTATATCTTAATTTTAAAAAACTGTAAAACTAACTAACATAGCTAATATAAGTATTTAAACTAGTATCACTATGAATAGATAATCTTGGTATTTTATATAAATCAATTCCTTTAGTAGCTTTACGCATACCACCTATAAAAGCCATTTTAAAACCAGCTTCTTTTACAACATCAATTGCATAGTCATTAAATTCATAAAAAGGAAAACACAAAGCTTCTGTTCCATTAAGTGTTTCTCTACTTTGTCTTAAATCATTTAACAATTCATTTTTATCAGCACATTTTAAAGGACTACCTTGTCCCCCAGGACAAACACCTGGAGTATGCAAATTATGAGTATGTGAAGCAATTTCCATATAACTAGAAGCAAACTTTTCTGTTGGATACCACGAACTGATTAAGAAAAGTGTTGCATTTATTTCATAACTTTCAAGTAAAGGAATAAAATTTTCTGCTCTTGCTCCATCATCAATAGTTATTAAAATGCTATTTTTAGGAAGTCTAATTTTATCTTCTATAAATAATCTTAATTCAGTAGTTGTCAAGGTAAAATAATTATTATCTTTCAAATATTGAAATTCTTCTTTAATTTGATTTTCATGATGACAAATAGATTCATTACAACTAGTATCTCCTTCTAAGTATATGAAATGATAACATGTAACAGGAACACTACTAGCTTCTTCTTTATCTGTATTATTGGCATCTACTACTTCTAAAACATCTTCTTTTGGAATATAGAGTAATTCTCCTAAATACTCTATGTAATAGCCATTATCTTCTCTTCTAATAATTGGTGTTTCTATTTTTTTATTTATTTTATATACAAGTTTTCCATCACGATATAAATGTACTTCATCTTTAGAATTAATATTCAAATTATAAGGTAAATAATTTTTATAACGCAAATCTACTACTTTATTGTTTTCACTTTTAGAAACATCTTCGTAGCTAATATAAAGATTCAAATCTTTAATAAGGAAATATTTTGTCTTATAAGTAATATTTTCTTTTTCTAAATTAACAATTTCATCTTTTGTTATTTCTCCAATTTTTAGATATTCATTATCTTTTTTTTCATATAAAGCTGTATCTTTATCTATTTTTGCAACTTCTGCAAAATGTTTATTTATTTTTTCAACTAGTTTTTCTCTTTCTTCTTTTAATTGTCTTTTGGCTTCTTCCTCTTTTTTTACTTTAAAAAAATAAAAAAGAGATAAAGATATTCCTGCTATAGCTAATACTACTATTATAATTAATACAGTTTTCTTTAATCTTCTCTTCTTTTTCATGATTTTCTCCTATTAATTAACAGTAACAGCTTTATTTTGCTCATTAGTAACAATCCAAGCATTTGATACTGTTCTTCCACCATATTCTCCGCCAGCAGATGGCTTATTATAAAGTTTTCCATTAACACTCATAGTTGATGAAGCTCCTCCATCTAAATTAGCGGCATTATAAGCTTTATAACGAAGCAGAATTTCAATAACATCATTCATCGTAGCTCCAATACTATAACCTGGAAGTCTTCCTTCTATTATTAGAAATAAAACAATTCCATCTTTTCTTTGAGCTATAACTGTTCTAGGAGCCGTTCCCCATCCACCATCTCCATGGATTTTTGCTACTTTTCCATTAACAATTAAGTTTGGCCCAAATTCTACTGCATCAACCATTCCATCTTGGATAGCTTCTTCTGGTGTTTTAGAAGTTAAATACATTTTATGTTCTTTAGTGAAACCAATTAATTCGCCACTTCCACCTGGATGGTCCCAAATAAGACTTCCGTCTTTTATAATTGCTCCATATGGAATAGAACCATTACCCCAACCATCTAAGTCTTCAAAACCTCCACCATTTATTCCAACAAAACCATTGTTATTTTTCACTAATGTATTAACGCTTTGTCCCGCTTTACCAAGCTTTGAAGAAACAGCTAAACTAACATCACTAGGATCATATATAACTGTTAAATAGCCTTTATATTTTTTTTCTTCTAATCTAATTATCTTATATAAATCATTACCAGGATCTCTTGTGTACAATTCTTCTTCATATTTAGAAGAATAATGCTTCTTCTCGGAAGTATCCCCAATTACTATATCATTAAGATTTATCTCTTCTGTAGGTTTCTCTATGTAATTTTCACTCATTACTTCGTTTATAGTATCTGTCCCATATAATGTATATGCCCAATATTTATGAGACATTGTCGTCATAGCAGTTGGAATCCAAAAAGTTTTAAAATCTTCCGTATTAATTACCACAAGTCCTGCCATTACAGCTATATCTAATAAAAAAACTAATACAGTAAATTTTCTAATCTTTAAAACTAATTTTTTCTTTTCTTTTTTTTCCATCGTCTTACCTCATATCTTGTATACTACCTTTACTAAGTATACCATGAGTTAAAAAAAAAGCCTAGGACTTTTTATAATTTTATTGAA
>CANQIM010000132.1 GCA_947624075.1 uncultured Bacilli bacterium
ATCAGCATTTCCTTCTTTAAATAAGTATACGTATTTATGCATTAATATTCCTCCTCTTAAAATACATAAATATTATACCAGTAATAAGCAATATCGACAAGAAAAATTCTCAATTAAATTCTAATTTACGTGAAAAAATTGTATATAAATTCTAGAACTTTACAAATGAACTAAAATATATACAATTTTCTATTTAAATAATCTATTTGAAAAACTATAATTTTAAAATATCTAATATAATTTGAGGAGTTAGTTGAGTAAAATAAATTAAAGTTAAAGCAATTAAAAGAAATGGGCCAAAAGGAACAATTCTTTCTTTCTTTTTCATAAGTATTAAAAGAGAAACTGGCAAAGCTAAACAACTACCTAAAAAAATTGATATAGCACCCAACAAAGGATGTAAAATAATGCCAAAAACAAACATCATTTTTATATCCCCTCCCCCAAGGGACTCTCTTTTAAAAAGCTTATTACCAACTAACATTATTAGATACATTACCAAAAACAAAAAGATACCAGATAAAATTTGTAATATTGCCTTCTTCAAACCTCCAGAAAGTAAATTTATTATGGTAAAGTACAAACTAAAAAATATAAGTAATTGGTCAGGTATTACTAAATAACTCATATCACTAACTGTAACTATTATCAACATTGCAGTAATTCCTAAGGCAATAAGCAAGGAATATGATAAACCAAAAGTATAATAAGCAACAGCAAATAAAATACCTGTAAATAGTTCCATCCAAGTTGATAAGGAACTAACTTTACAGTGACAATATTGGCATCTACCTTTTAAAAATAAATAAGAAAAAATAGGTACCATATCTAAAAAACTTAATTCATGTAAGCAATTATCGCAATGAGAATGATTTATTAAAAATGACTCCCCTTTTGGCATTCTTAGACCAATTACTGTAAAAAATGATCCAAAAAACATTCCAAAAATAAAAAAGATAATTAAGTATAAAGTATTCATAATTACCCTCCTTATTTTACCTGTTCGTAGATAGCAAACATTGGTTGAATAATTGACATAAGAATTATACCAACTACAACGGCCAAGAAACAAATTAAGAGTGGTTCTACCAAACTTTTCATTTGATCAATTATATTTTTATGAAGCATTTGAAAGTGAGAAGCAACTTTTTCCATCATTGTACCAAGCTGGCCAGTTGTTTCACCTGTTACAAGCATTTCATAAGCAACTATAGGAATAGCCCATTCACCTTTGAAAGCTGTAGAAATAGAGTCTCCTTTAGCCAAATTAGTAAGTGACTTACTAATAATACCTTTAAATATTTCATTATTAGTTATTTTTGATAATATTTCCATACTATCAGTAATAAAAACACCATGATTTATTAAGGATGCAAAAGTTTTTGTAAAATTAGCTACTTCATTATATATAATAACATTTTTTATAACTGGAATGTGCATGAGCACGGTTTGAACACCTTTTCGAAATTTTTGATTCTTTTTATAGGCAAAGTAGAAAGCTAGTACTGATCCCACTAACACGGCCAGTAAAATATACCAATAACTTTTGACAAAATCACTAATAGCCAAAATTGATAAAGTCAGTGCTGGCAATTCAGCATTGTTAGCTTCAAACATTGTTGCAAACTGAGGTACTAAATATGTAAGCATGAATATTAAAACGGCGAAAGCAATTGTTAAAACAACAAGTGGGTATGTCATAGCACTTTTCATTTGCTTTTTTGTTTGATCCATTGCTGTATAATAGTCAGCCATATCATCAAGAATAGTAGGTAAATCACCAGTCATTTCAGCTGTTTTAATCATATTTATTAAAAGTTGAGGGTAAGTTGTATTTTGTTTTTCCATAGCTGATGAAAGACTTTCACCTCTTAGCAACTCATAGACTAATTCAATAAAGCTTTTTTTCATGCTAGCCTTATGAGTCTGTTTAGCCAATATTTTTACAGAATCTGCAAGTGGTATACCTGATTTAATATAAGTAGATAATTGTGTCAAACAAAAAGCTAAATCAGATGACTTCAAACGTCCATTGCCGCCAAGATCTATATCATATTTGCTTCTTTCTTTTACTTCTAGAACTTGATATTCTTGTGACATTAAGAAATTTCTAACATCATCAGCTGACTCAGCATCAAAATTACCTTGTTCTTTTTTTCCCATAGCATTTATGATAGTATAATGATATCTTTTCACTGGGCGATCAACTTTTTTATTGAAATCAGCACTTGATGTCATACTATTTATTAGATCGTCATTATTGTTAACATTATCTTGAGTCATATCTACAAGAGGTTGTTGTGTTTGAAAACCATTTGGAGACGTTACTGACTGTTGAGCTTGTACAAATTGATTATCTTGAGGAGCTTGTGGTGTTTGAACAGTTGCAGGTCCAACGTCTATTTCAGAACTCGTAGTTACTTCATCATCTTGTATAGGTTCATTGGCTTTAATTTGCTTATTTTTTTTAAATAAACCCATTCTAACTCCTCCTATTCTAACTATAAATAATTTTAGCATATTATTTTCTTTTTTTAAATACTTTAATTTAACTTTTTAGGCACTTTTACATACACTACTATAAAGAGGTGTAAT
>CANQIM010000133.1 GCA_947624075.1 uncultured Bacilli bacterium
AAAATTTTTCCTTTAATTAGTTTTTTTCTTTTCTACACTTTCAATTATTTTATCAACAATTCCATAGGCCAAAGCTTCTTCAGCATTCAAATAGTTATCTCTTTCAGTATCATTTTCAATTTTTTTAAGACTTTGTTTTGTGTTTTGTGCAAGAATTTTATTAAGACGCAATTTCAAATTATTAATTCGCTCAGAGGCAATTCTTATATCTGTTGCTTGCCCTTGTGCTCCACCTAAGGGTTGATGAATCATTACATCAGCATTTGGTAAAATAAATCTTTTTCCACAAGTACCACTTGAAAGTAAAAAAGCCCCCATACTAGCCGCAATTCCCATACAGATAGTACAAACGTCACTTTTTACATAATTCATCGTATCATAAATCGCCAGTCCTGCTGAAACTGAACCACCAGGTGAATTTATATAAATTGAAATGTCTTTATTATTAAGCGAATCCAAGTATAAAAGTTCAGCAATTACACTATTTGCTGTATTATCATCAATCTCACCACTTATAAAAATTATTCTATCTTTTAAAAGTCTAGAATAAATATCGTAACTTCTTTCTCCATTCAATTCTTTATCTACGACCACTGGTACTAAGTTCACTATTATCACCTATTGATAGTATAGTGTAAATTGCTTAAAATATTCCTACAAGATTACGACAAATTATGTTATACTGTTCTTATAGTAAAGGGGAAATAGTATGATAGAACTAGTAGAAGTTACAATCAATAATAGAAAATATAAATACAACAAAGATACTACCTTGCAAGAAATAGCAAAAGAATTTCAAAGGGATTTTGCATATCCTATTGTTTTGGCTAATGTCAATAACACTTTAAAAGAATTAACATCTACCATAAAAAAAGATTCAATAATAGAATTTCTTGATTTAACTAGTAGAGAAGGAAATCGCTGTCACATTAATTGCTTAACTTATGTAATGATCTATGCGGTAAAAAAACTATATGGGCAAGATGCTGATATAAAAGTTCGTCACTCCTTAGACAAAGGAATTTATATAGAGACTTCTTTTAAACTTACAGAAAACAAAGTTGAACTTATAAAAGATATGATGAAGTCTATAATAAAAGCCGATATGCCTATTTCTAAAGTTACAATTGAACGATTAGAGGCTATGAAATACTTTGAAAATAATAACGATTTTGCCAAAGCTGGTGTCATGAATTACAATACTGATAATTATATAACACTTTATCGTCTTGGTAATATGTATAACTATTTTTATAGTCCCATGCCACCATCAACAGAGTTAGTGAAAGACTTTGACTTAACCTATATTAAAGACAATGGTCTAATTCTAAGATTTCCAACCGTTTATATTAAGGACAAAATAAAAAAATATGAGCATCACCCCAATATGTTTGAAGTTTTTAAAGAATGTCGTGAATGGGCAAAAATTATTCATATCGAAAATTCTGTAGATTTAAATAGAGTAGTGTCATTAGGTAAAATAAACGATTTAATAAAAATAGATGAAACTTTGCAAAGCAATCGACTTTTAGAAGTTGCTAAAACAATCAACCAAAAAAGAAATTCTTTAAAAATAGTTTTATTAGCTGGTCCATCATCTTCAGGAAAAACAACAACATCTCGTA
This sequence comes from uncultured Bacilli bacterium, assembly GCA_947624075.1. GTDB lineage: Bacteria > Bacillota_I > Bacilli_A > RF39 > UBA660 > CANRGD01. The sequence continues at coordinate 1,626 of CANQIM010000133.1, forward strand.
AGCTATGTTTATTACTTAGAAGTTTTGGTCTTAATCCTAAAGTAATTTCTATGGATGACTATTTTGTTGAAAGAACAGAAACGCCAAAAGATAAAAATGGCAATTATGATTATGAATGCCTAGAAGCACTAGATTTAAAATTATTTGATAAGCAAATGGCTTCATTATTACGTGGTGAAGAAGTGGTCATTCCAACTTATAATTTTACTTTAGGTAAGAAAGAATTTAATAAAAAAATGCAACTAAATCAAGAAGACATTATTGTAATCGAAGGAATTCATGCTCTTGACACAAAAATTTTAACCAACATACCTAAAGAAAGAAAATTCAAAATTTATATTTCACCATTAACAGAGTTAAATATTGATAATCATAATCGTATATCAACTACTGATAATCGTCTTTTGCGAAGAATAATCCGTGATAATAGAACTAGAAATTATAGTGTTGAAAAAACGCTTGCCCAATGGCCTAGCGTGAGAAAGGGTGAAGAAGAATATATTTTCCCATTTCAAGATGAAGCTGATTTAATAATAAATTCTGCAACTATCTATGAAATAGGTGTTTTAAAAACATACGTTGAGCCACTCTTATTTTCAGTACCAATCGAATCTCCATTTTATGAAGAGGCAATGCGTTTATTAAGATTTTTACGTTTGTTTCTACCAATACCAGCTGATGCTATACCACAAGATGCCATTATTAGAGAATTTATTGGAAATAGTTACTTTCATGATTAATATAACTAAAATAAATAAAAAGAGTACTAATACATAAGAAATAGTATTCTTTTTAATTTTTTTCAAAATAATGAAATTTTAAAAAGGTGCATCTTTTCTTCTTTGAAAATTAAAAATTACCTTTAGTGAATTTGCAAAATCTACCTAGTTGTAGGACCTCATTTTAATGTTTTGGGCATTTGCATTAATATTTTTAT
>CANQIM010000134.1 GCA_947624075.1 uncultured Bacilli bacterium
TCTTTTCACAAGCATACATATCATAATAGCCATAATATTCATCGTTATAAGTAACTATATTACCAGAACCAATTACTTTAGCAACAATAAAATCTTCATTAGCAGTATCATAATATCTAAATACGTCACTTAAATTCTTGCAAAAATGAAAACCGTTTCCTTGATTTCCAAAAGTAATATTTCCTAAAACCGAATAACTCTTACCTTTTTCCATTTTCTTGCCATATCTATTTTCGCCGTTACTATTAAAAATTTTATAACCTCTTTGCATTTTACCACTTCTATAATTTTAAACTACTTTTCTCATCTAATTTATTATAGCATAATTTTAAGTAATTTTACTACTTCTGCAAGAACTAATGACTTTCACTTTGTTACTGTAAATTGCTATACATTTATCTTTCTAAAATATTCTTAAACATATTTAATAAATGAAAAAACAAGTCAATTACTTAATTTTCTAATAAGTATTAACTTGTCCATTTTACTTTAATAAAATCTTCTATTCATTTGTAGAGTCTTTTGCCAAGGGTTTACTTTATCTTGTTTTTCTTTTACATTATTATAAACTAAAATACCATCCTGCTTTGCACAAATAATTCCTCGCGGAACATAGGTACTACTATTATCAAAAGGACTTCTTTCTTCCTCAATAATTGCTAACGGATAAACCATATTCTCTTGTCCTTTATCACGATATTTTCTTAACATATTAGAAAATCTCTTATTAAGGTAAGTAAATTGATTATTTCCTTTATTATAAAATTGATTTAAAATTGAAAACCTTCCATAGTCATCATATCTTGTCATAAGACTAAAATTAAGACTATCAAAATCAACTGCCGTTATTACTTTAGTTTCCCTATCTTCTTCTATATTTTCAAAAACATGTCTTGGATGACAAATATAAAGTAAGTTTTTATCGTTTGAAATAGTAATTAACTCTCTAATAGCATCAATTGCTTCTGTAGCAAGTGCTTCTCCACACTCTATATCATCATATTGAATTTTCTTAAGCATTAAATTATCTCCTCATTATTAAGTATATTCATAGTTAAAAATTTTAAAACCTCTTTTCAAAGTCCTCGTTTATTATAGCACTTATTATTTAATATGTAAATTCCTTTTTTTACCAAAAATCAACCTTGTTTCTACTTAATAATGACTTTTAACTATTATATTATTATCTCTTATAAGACTTAGTATTTATATGCATCATTGCATAAAATTCATCCAAATTATCTTTAGGCATACCATTAATATATTCCCCATCATGAAAACTGTCTGCTTGAAAAAAAGCTTTATCTTTTTCAATTAAATTTTTTAATTCCTCGTAATGTTTAGCAAAGTATTCTTTAGTATCATCAGACATATTATCTGGTACAAAAATGCAATAAGCATAAACATCCCTTTCATTATGACTTACACTAGAGCCATTTACTATAAATGAAAGTCCATACTTAGTCATATCAGATATTTGATAATATAAATTTTTAGGATCATACTCTATACCTAAATCTTTAAACCAATCTTGACTAGCAATTTCTTTAAAAAAATATTCTTCGTGAGAAATTTCATTTTGTCCACCATATGCTTCATCACTTTTTCCAAATGGATGAGCAACACCATCTGAAGTTACAACAATACCAGCTACCTCATCTAAATTCATTTTACCCCCAACTTTCTAATTTTATTGTTTGCCTTAATATGATTACCAATTATGTCAGACACATCTAATATAGTAATAAAGGCACTTTCATCCATATTATCAACAATCTTTTTTAACTCATAAATTTCAATTCTAGTTAGTACACAGTATAAAACTTCTTTCTGTCCACTGATTAAACCTTTTCCTCTTAATGTTGTCGTTGTTCTACCAAGTTTTTTATATATTTCTTTTGATAAAGATGTTCCATGATCTGTTATAATTAAAGCCGCTTTGGCCTGTTCCAATCCTTCAGAAATAAAATCAATTACTTTAAAAGTTATAAAATATGTAAGTATTGAATACATAGCACTGTCTAATCCAAAAATAAAACCAGCTACTCCATAAATAACCAAATTAAAGATTAGAACTATCTGTCCTACTGATAAATTTGTATTTTTACTTATAACCAAAGCAACCGATTCACTGCCATCTAAACAACCACCAAATCTTATAACAGTTCCCGTTCCAACTCCCAATAAAATACCTCCAAAAACTGTCGCTAAAAGCATATCCTCAGTAACTGGTTCAATAAGTTCGAAAAGGCTCAAAGAAAGGGAGAATAAAACCATTGAATAAATAGATCTTATTAAAAAACCTTTACCTAAATTTTTAAAGCCAACAAAGAAAAATGGAATACTTATAACTAATATCAAAAAACTTAACGGAATAGAACTTATTTTAGAAAGAATGATTGCTATTCCAGTCACACCACCATCTAAAATATTATTATGTACTAAGAAAGCTTCCAAGGCATAAGATGAAATCATTGTACCAATCGTTAACATTATTATATCAATTATTTCTTTCATTGTATTGTTTTTAATAA